>NZ_JASONN010000007.1:0-108151 GCF_030217285.1 Pauljensenia sp. UMB3104
GGAACCCACACTCCAACTCAGCGCATAACCCACCCCGAAGGACACAAAACGATTACACCACTCCACAGGACTTGACCGACTCAGCCGCCGAGTAGCGCGAGCAGATACGCTCGGGGGCCGGAAGCTTTCGCTTCCGGCCCCTGCCTTTTGTGGGCCCTACCGGGCTCGAACCGATGACCTTCTGGGTGTAAACCAGATGCTCTAGCCAACTGAGCTAAAGGCCCCACGCACGCGCCAATCTACCAGAAGAGGCACGTACGGTCACATCCGAAGCCGAGCAACACAGCACAGAAGAGCGCTGCCCTGCCCCGGCCTCGTCGATGAAACTAGCGGCGCGACCGCGGACGCGCAGTGAGGCGCACACCCGCCCAGTTCTGCCCCAGCGCCGTCGACGTCGTCGCATGCAGGCCCGCGATCTCCGCGGCCTCCTCCACGTCACCAACCCGCACAGAATTCGGCCGACCTGGCTTAGGAATCAGCACCCAGATCAGCCCACCATCGTCCAGGTTCGACATCGCATCGACGAGGACGTCCGCGAGGTCCTCTTCCTCAGCATCATCCGCGCGCCACCAGACAATCGCGCCATCCACGACGTCTGCGTAATCGACGTCCACGAGCGGATGCCCCGTCTCCCCTTCAACAGCATCGCGCACAGCCTGATCGACGTCGTCATCGACGTAGAACTCCTGCACGATCGCATCGGACGAAAAACCCAGGCTCACTGCCATCACGCAGCACCGCCCATCAACGAGCTGGCGCTCAGTGTCATATCAACGTTCACGCCTTCATCCTAGGGCATGGAAGCTACTGGAATGCAAGGGATAAACAACCATGAAACACCGCCCCGGCGGCTGCCCCGCCTGAGCTGGGAATTTATCCTGCAGCGACAACGCTCGCTCCGGTGATACGCACCTCATAGTCGATACGCGAGGCAAACACTCGCAAAGGATCCCCAATAGTGGGACAATGGTCCCGATATGCGCGATGTCGCCCGAGGACATCGCCCACGCACGCTGCGCGAGCAGCACCGAGTCAAGCGAGAAGGTACACCGTGAGCCAACTCCACGAGTCCCACCCCGTCGTCAACGGCCTGATCCCTCAGGTTCCCGACAACGACCCCCAGGAGACCGCCGAATGGGTTGAGTCCCTGTCCGGGCTCATCAACGAAAAGGGCGGCCCCCGTGCACGCTACATCCTGCTGCACATGCTGGACGAGGCGCGCCGCAACGGCGTTCAACTCCCCCAGGAGTACACGACCCCCTACGTCAACACCATTCCCGTTGACCAGGAGCCTTACTTCCCCGGCGACGAAGCCATGGAGCGCGAATACCGCCGCTGGATCCGCTGGAACGCCGCCGTCCAGGTGACGCGCGCTCAGCGCCCCGGCGTCAAGGTCGGCGGACACATCTCGTCCTACGCATCGGTTGCCACCCTCTACGAGGTCGGCCTCAACCACTTCTTCCGCGGCAAGGACCACCCCGGCGGCGGCGACCACGTGTTCTTCCAGGGACACGCCTCCCCCGGCCCCTACGCCCGCGCATTCCTCGAAGGTCGCCTCTCCGAAGAGGAGATGGACGGCTTCCGTCAGCAGGTCTCGACCAAGCACGGCCTGCCCTCGTACCCGCACCCGCGCCAGCTCGAGCACTTCTGGGAGTTCCCCACGGTCTCGCTCGGCCTGGGTCCCGCCGAGGCCATCTACCAGGCCTGGTTCGACCGCTACCTCTTCATGAACGGCATCAAGGACACGTCGCAGCAGCACACGTGGGCCTTCATCGGCGACGGTGAGATGGACGAACCCGAATCCCGCGGCATGCTCCAGCTCGCCGCCCAGCAGCGCCTGGACAACCTGACCTTCGTCATCAACTGCAACCTGCAGCGTCTCGACGGCCCGGTGCGTGGTAACGGCAAGATCATCCAGGAGCTTGAGGCCTTCTTCAAGGGCGCGGGCTGGAACGTCATCAAGGTGATCTGGGGCCGCGGCTGGGACCAGCTGCTCGCCGCCGACAAGGACGACGCCCTCGTCCACGTCATGAACGAGACCCTGGACGGCGACTACCAGACCTTCCGCGCGAACGACGGGGCCTACGTGCGTGAACACTTCTTTGGCCGCGACCCGCGCACCAAGGAAATGGTCAAGAACTGGACGGACGAGCAGCTCTGGGAGCTCAAGCGCGGTGGCCACGACTACCGCAAGGTCTACGCAGCCTACAAGGCAGCCATGGACCACACCGGCCAGCCGACCGTCGTCCTCGCGCACACGATTAAGGGCTACGCCCTCGGCTCGCACTTCGCCGGCCGTAACTCGACGCACCAGATGAAGAAGCTGACCCTCGAGGACGCCAAGCAGCTGCGCGATCGCCTCCAGATCCCGATCACGGACGAGGAACTCGAGCGCGATCCCTACATGCCGCCGTACTACATGCCGCCGGCCGATCACCCGGCCCTGCAGTACATGAAGGAGCGCCGCGAGATCCTCGGCGGTTGGGTGCCCGAGCGCCGCGCCGACCGCCAGCCCAAGCTCCCCGAGCTGCCCACCCGCCCCTTCGAGGCGCTCTCGAAGGGCTCCGGCAAGCTTGAGGTCGCCACGACCATGGCCCTCGTGCGCCTGTTCAAGGACCTCATCAAGGACAAGCAGGTCGGCAAGTACTTCGTGCCGATCATCCCCGACGAGGCTCGCACCTTCGGTCTGGACGCGATCTTCCCGTCGGCGAAGATCTTCAACACGACCGGCCAGTCGTACACGCCCGTGGATGCGGACATGATGCTGTCCTACCGCGAGTCCGAGCGCGGCCAGATCATGCACACGGGCATCACCGAGGCCGGCTCGGCCGCCGCCTTCCAGGTCGTCGGCACGGCATACGCTACGCACGACCTGCCGATGGTGCCGATCTACATCTTCTACTCGATGTTCGGCTTCCAGCGTACGGGCGACCAGTTCTGGGCGGCGGGTGACCAGATGACGAAGGGCTTTGTTATCGGCGCCACCGCGGGCCGTACGACGCTTGCGGGCGAGGGTCTGCAGCACATGGACGGCCACTCGCAGGTCCTGGCGGCGACGAACCACGCGTTCGTGTCTTACGACCCGGCGTACGCGTACGAAATCCGCTACATCATGGCGGATGGCCTGCAGCGCATGTACGGCGACGCGGATGGCCGCGATCCGAACGTCATGTACTACATCACCGTGTACAACGAGCCGATCCGTCAGCCCGCCGAGCCGGAGAACGTGGACGTCGAGGGCATCATCAAGGGCATCTACAACGTCGATGAGCACCAGAACTTCGGCGGCCCCAAGGCTCAGCTGCTCGCTTCTGGCGTCGGCGTGCCGTGGGCGCGCGAGGCTCGCGAGCTGCTGGCTCGCGACTGGGGCGTGGACGCCGCCGTGTGGTCCGTGACCTCGTGGAACGAGCTGCGCCGCGACGGCCTGGATGCCGAGGAACACAACTTCCTGCACCCGTCCGCACCGCGCCTTACCCCCTACGTGTCGACGAAGCTCGCGGGTCGCGAGGGTCCGTTCGTGGCCTCCTCCGACTTCGACCGCATGCTGCCTGACCAGATCCGTCAGTGGGTCCCGGGCGACTACCACGTGCTCGGTGCGGATGGCTTCGGCTTCTCCGACACCCGCCGCGCTGCTCGCCGCTGGTACCACATCGACGCGGAGTCGATGGTCGTGCGCACGCTGGCAGCCCTCGCCGAGAAGGGCCAGGTTGACCCGTCGGTCGTCCAGCAGGCGATCGACAAGTACGAGCTCTTCAACTACGCGATCCAGGGCAATGACCACGCTGGCGAGGAGTGATCGTCGCTAGGCCCGCGCTCCTCCATCGCGGCGCCCAGCGGTTATGAGGACGAGGCCGGGGATCCCCACGCGGGGTTCCCGGCCTCCTCTCATTCCCCGACAGGTGGGATACCTCCTGCCCTCCTGAAGCCCGCGGCGCACAATGGATGCATGCACGTTCCTTACGAGACCGAAAAGTTCTACTACGGCTTTCCCGTCTACATCCTGGCCTACCCCGACGACGCTGTCGGCGTCGGAATCACGACGGGGTCTTCCTCGTACTCACTGGGACAGATGGTCATGATCGGCTGCGATTCGACGACACACGCAGCACGCTCCATCAAGCGCTCAGGCGTGTGCTCACTGAACCTCTTCGGGCCCGAGGCCATGGGCCTCTTCGAGTATGCGGGTACCGTCTCTGGTGGGAATAAGCTTGGCGATGCCCACGTCGCATCGAGCGACTATGACGGCGTCCCCGTCCTCGACGACTCCCAGATGAGCCTCGTTTGCCGCGTCCTTGAGGCCACGGAGGACGGGACCTACACGCACTTCCGCTGCGAGATTACCCAGCGCCTGGTGGCCCCCTCACTCATCGACGAGCAGGGTCGTTTCCGCTACGAGGATCTGCAGACCGTCGAATACGTCGGAGACGCGCGCAGGCGCATCTACCGCTACTTCTCGGACCGTGTGGAGCGTTTCGGTACCTTCGTGCGTTCGTTTAAGGAATCACTCCTCCCCTAGCGCCGTCACGTACCAACAACAAAGGCCGGGGACCCACGCAGGATCCCCGGCCTCGTCTGTACGTAGAGGCTACTCAGCTCTCGTCAGTACCCGCGTACTTCGGGTGCGCGAGGTTTTCGGGCGAGAGAATGCGCTCGACCTCTTCCTCCGAGAGGAGCTCCATCTCGTGGATGACCTCGCGGACGGTCTTACCCTCGGCAGCGGCACGCTTACCGACGACGTCGCCCAGGTGGTGACCGATCACGTCATTGAAGTAGGTGACGATACCGATGGAGTTCTCGACGTAGTGGCGGCACACGTCGGGGTTCGCCGTGATGCCGGTGACGCAGCGCTCACGCAGCGTGTCGCACGCATTCACGAGCAGGTTGATCGACTCGATCAGCGCCTGGGCGATGACGGGCTCCATGACGTTGAGCTGGAGCTGGCCAGCCTCGGCCGCCATGGTCACGGTCTGATCGTTGCCGATCACCTTGAAGCAGACCTGGTTGACGACCTCGGGGATAACCGGGTTGACCTTGGCGGGCATGATCGACGAGCCCGCGGCCATCTTCGGAAGGTTGATCTCGTTGAGGCCAGCGCGAGGGCCGGAAGCCAGCAGACGCAGATCGTTGCAGACCTTCGACAGCTTGACGGCGCTGCGCTTGATGGTCGCGTGCATGGAGACATAGGCGCCGGTATCAGAGGTGGCTTCGAGGAGATCGGGAGAGCCGACAACGCGCGCACCCGTGATGCGACGCAGGTGGCGCACGACGACCTGCTGGTAGCCATCGGGCGTGTTCAGACCGGTACCGATAGCGGTCGCGCCCAGGTTCGTCTCGAGGAGCAGCTCGGCGTTGTTCACGAGGCGCTCATCCTCCTCGCGGAGCGTGTGCGCGAAGGCCGAGAACTCGCTGCCCAGCGACATCGGGACAGCGTCCTGCAGCTGCGTGCGCCCCATCGTCAGGATGTGGCGGAACTCGGCGCCCTTCTCATCGAAAGCATCGGCCAGCTCATCGATGGCCTTGCGCAGGCGATTCACCTTACGCCACAGCGCAATACGGAAGGCCGTCGGGTAAGCGTCGTTCGTCGACTGCGAGCGGTTGACATGGTCATTGGGGTTGATGATGTCGTAGCGGCCCTTGTCCTCACCGAGGATCTCCAGTGCCAGGTTCGCGATGACCTCATTCGCGTTCATGTTGACGGAGGTACCGGCACCGCCCTGGAACTGGTCGACGGGGAACTGGTCCATGCAGCGGCCGTTTTCGATAATCTCGTCGCACGCGGCGATGATCGCCTCGGCCTTTGACGGCTTCATCGCCTTGAGCTGCATGTTCGCCATCGCGCACGCCTTCTTCACCTGGGCGAAAGCGCGAATCAGCTCGGGCGCCTCATTGATCGTGCGCCCCGAGATCTGATAGTTCTCGATGGCGCGCAACGTATGAATGCCCCAGTACGCGTCGTCGGGTACTTCGCGGGTGCCAAGCAGATCTTCTTCGGTGCGGGTCAACGTTGTTCCTTCCGTCTGTTCTCCGGCCGTTTCCTTCCGGCCGATGCGCCTCCATGGTAGGCCCTGTAGGCCCGAAATTCCGGCACTTTACGAACATTGGAGAAGTCGTTGAGACTCCCGTAATCAGCTCTTTCGTTAGTGATTGGACACGGCGTCAGTAACCGCGTCAAGCAGGTCGGCCAGCGTCACCCATTCCTCGACCGCAGCGTCCGTGAGCGTCACCTTGGCCTCGCGCTCGACGCGCGCGACGACGGCGTAGAGGGAGACGTCGTCCATGTCGAGGTCGCCACGCAAGGTGAGCTCCCCGCGAGCGTCGGCGGGGTCAAGCTCCACCTCGTCGAGCACAGCCTCCATCGCGGCCTCTCGGGCGCGGTCCTGCGCGGTGTCAACTCTGCTCTCCGACGAGGCCGGGGCCGCGCCGGGCGCGTCGTCAGACGTATCGGGATCGACCAGCTGCGCTAAGCCTGCGCGCAGCTGGTCACCGAGCAGATCGGCGATTGAACCCATCAGCCGACCCGGTTATTCAGCCAGCGCACGGGGGCGCCGGCACCCGCATGGCGGAAGGACTCAAGCTCATCGTCCCACGCCTGGCCGAGGGCCAGGTCGAGGCCCTCGCGGAGCTCCTCGTACGTGGTCGCAGACTCCAGGGCCGCGCGAATACGATCCTCGGGGACAACGACGTTGCCGACCGTGTCCATCTGCGAGTGGAAAATACCCAGGGAAGGCGTGTGACACCAGCGTCCGCCGTCACTCGAGGCGGTGGCTTCCTCCGTCACCTCATAGCGCAGGTGCTCCCAACCGCGCAGAGCGGACGCCAAACGGGCGCCCGAGCCAACCGGTCCGACCCACGAGAACTCGCAGCGAACCATGCCCGGCGCCGCCTCTTGATCCGACCACTGGAGGTGGACCTCCTGGCCGAGCGCGGTGCCCAGCGCCCACTCGATGTGCGGGCACAGAGCGGGCGGTGTTGAGTGCACGAAAAGTACACCGCGGGTGTATGACCCTCTCATTGTTCCTCCTGTTGGCTTTGTCAGGATCGTCTTCCCCTACGCCCTAAACTGCCGAGAGTCGCAATGATCTGCGCCTTAACGACGCACACGATGTAGTTACAGGATAGTCGAACGCGCCGGGGAATGCACTCCATTCCCCGGCGCGTCCACGCCACGACAACGCTCGATGCTTAGAAACCGGCGTTGCGAATGTCTCGCAGCGCCTTCTTGCGGGTCGCGCGATCCAGGCGATCAATGTAAATGTGACCGTCGAGGTGGTCACACTCGTGCTGAATGCAGCGAGCCATCAGCTCCTCACCCTCGACGACAACCTTCTTGCCGTCCAGGTCGGTGCCCTCGCAACGCGCATACCAGGCGCGCTCGGTCGGGTACCAGAGCTCGGGAACCGACAGGCAACCCTCGTCGCCGTCCTGGTACTCGTCCTCGCTCAACGCCACGATACGAGGGTTGAGCACGTAGCCGATCTCGCCGTCAATATTCCAAGAGAACGCACGCAGGCTGACGCCAATCTGGTTGGCGGCCAGACCAGCGCGACCGTCCATGTCGACGCCCTCGAGAAGATCCTCAACGAGGGCCTTCACATTCGGGGTGATCTCCGTGATCGGGTCACACACGGTACGCAGGACCGGGTCGCCGATAATGCGGATGGGACGAATAGCCATGTCACTCCCCCTTCAGGGCCGCGGCGTGGAGCTCGCGCAGGCGAGTGACGGCTTCGTCGACGGGGACGACGATGGTCTCGCCGGTGGCGCGCACGCGGATCTCCACCTCACCGTCGGCCAGCGAGCGGCCAACGACCAGGCCGAAGGGCACGCCCACGAGCTCGTAGTCCTTGAACTTCACGCCAGCGCTCACCTTACGGCGATCGTCGACGAGGACGTCCAGGCCGACAGCGTCGAGCTGCTCGCCGAGAGACTGCGCGGTGTCGAAGACCTCGTCACCCTTGCCGGTCGCCAGCACGTGCACGTCGAAGGGCGCAATCTGAGCAGGCCAGCTCAGACCCTTCTCGTCGCAGTTGGCCTCGGCCAGAGCGGCCATCACGCGAGTGACGCCAATGCCGTACGAACCCATCGTGACGACCTGAGTCTTGCCGTTCTCGTCGAGCACGGTCAGGCCCAAGGCCTTGGCGTACTTGCGTCCCAGCTGGAAGATATGGCCGATCTCGATACCACGCTCGAGGTGGAGGGGACCCGAACCATCAGGAGCCAGGTCGCCCTCGCGCACCTCAGCGGCCTCGATCGTGCCGTCAGCCGTGAAGTCGCGGCCCATGACCAGGTTCAGAATGTGACGCTGCTCGGCGTTCGCGCCGGTCACCCAGGCGGTCCCCTCGACGACGCGCGGGTCGACCAGGTAGCGCACGGAACCGGAGACGTTGCCCTCCTCGTCCACGACGCGCTTGGGCGAGTTGGGGCCAAGCACCGTGGGGCCGATGTAGCCGCGCACCAGCTCAGGGTGCGGCTCAAAGTCGGAGTCAGAGGCCATCTCAACCTCGGCGGGAGCAACGGAAGCCTCGAGACGCTTCATATCAACGTCGCGGTCACCGGGCACGCCCACGACGAGGAGCTCGCGCTCGCCATCCGGGTGCGTCAGCGTCACGACGACGTTCTTCAGTGTGTCCGCCGCGGTCCAGGGACGGTCCTCGCGCGGGTAGCTCTCGTTGAGCAGGTCCACGAGCGCCTCGATCGTCGGCGCATCGGGAGTCGGCACCTCAACCGGTGCAGGAACGCCGGAGGCGTCCTGAACGTCAGGAACGGGGGTCGTCACGGCCTCCGCGTTGGCGGCGTAGCCGCCCGGGGAAGCCACAAAGGTGTCCTCGCCGATCGGTGAGGGGTGCAGGAACTCCTCCGAGCGCGAACCACCCATCGCACCACTCATTGCAGAAACGATGACGTACGGCAGGCCCAGGCGCTGGAAGATGCGCTCGTAGGTGTCGCGCTCGGCCTGGTAGGAAGCGTTCAGGCCCTCGTCGTCGATGTCGAAGGAGTAGGCGTCCTTCATCACGAACTCACGGCCACGAATCAGACCCGCGCGCGGACGAGCCTCGTCGCGATACTTCGTCTGAATCTGGTACAGCGTGGCGGGCAGATCCTTGTACGAGGAGTACATGTCCTTCACAAGGAGAGTAAACATCTCCTCGTGCGTGGGGGCCAGCAGGTAGTCGCCACCCTTGCGGTCGTTGAGCTTGAACAGCGTCGGACCGTACTCTTCCCAGCGGTTCGTTGCCTTGTAGGGGTCTGCAGGGATCAGGCCCGGGAAATGGACCTCCTGCGCTCCCATCGCATCCATCTCTTCGCGGACAATGTCCTCAATCTTGCGCAGGGTGCGCAGGCCGAGGGGCAGCCACGTGTAAATACCGGGGGCGCAGCGGCGGATATAGCCGGCACGCACCAGAAGCTTATGCGAATTGACCTCTGCGTCAGCCGGGTCTTCACGCAGGGTTCGCAGGAAGAAAGTCGAGAGATTTCGAAGCATGCTCCAAGAGTACGGCACGCAAAGCCTCGAAGGCCACCGGCACAGCCGTGTAGCGGCTCATCGAGGCATGTAGCGGCTCAGATCGCGGCGCACGCACCAAGTTCGCGCTCGCGGGCGCCCGGGTGTGCCGCGTAGTAACGGCGGGCCATCCACCCCGGGTATGCCCACTCGGGCAGGCCACCAAAGTAGAGAGCCTGAACAGCGACCGCCGCCATCAGGGCAAGAACACCAATCACGAGGCCGAGGGAACCAAGAGTGTCGAGTCCGCGTGCCTCGCGAGCCATCAGATCGGCAGTGAGGAACCACAGGACGGACAGCATCGGCATCAGCGGCCACACGACCCGCCCCATTTCGCCAGCCGCATTGCCACCGCCAAGCTCCAGACGCACGGAGACACGGCGCGCGCTCGCGCCGATTCCGAACCATGCCCACGCCCAGACAAGAGCGATAGCGAGGCCCACGAGTGCGATCAGAGCAGTGGAGTTGGCGACCATTGCGTCCCCCTTCGGACAAAAGCAACATCCCCGTTGGCGTTGCGTACCTAGCGATACTACAACATCAACGGGGATATCTGTCCAACTGAAAGAGTCGAAACGAGACTAATCAGGCATCAACAAGCCCACCAACGCACGCATCGCGCAAATCACGCAGCATGGACAGCGACGAGAGGGACTCTGCGGTGACTCCCGCCCACGCGAGCGCGCGCTCACGGCCCTGCGCCACATGACGCTCACGAATGTGCAGCAGCGTACGCGACGGAGACAAGGGCAGCAGAGCGATCACACACGTGCCCGAGGCCTCGGCTCCCTCCGGGGCGCCGGGCGGTGCAACGCGCATCAGGATATGATCCTCGTCCTCGATATCGATGATCGTGGACTCGTCCTCAGGCTCGAATACATGACCGAGCACATCCCAGACAGTAGACGCTGACGCGTCGATCGCGATGCCGCGATCAACGACCACGTTCGCGCCGGGAAGAACCAGGTCACCGGGCAGCGACACATCCGCCTGAGACGCTGTCAGGCCGATGCGCCGCGGAAAGCCCGTAGCCGCCACAGCGCAAGCACCCGCAACGAGTGACAGGCACGCGAGAGTACGAAAACGCATGTGATACTCCTTGTGAACGCTCAGAAGTCAATGCCCGGCAGCTTAACCTCCGGGGCAGTGATGGGGGCAACCTCGACGCTACCGGAACCCGGTTCGAGCCCGAGCTCCTCGGCAAGGGCATTCGCACGTCGGATCAGCGTCTCGACGATCTGATCCTCCGGCACGGTCTCAACAACCTCGCCTCGAATGAAAATCTGTCCCTTACCGTTGCCGGAAGCAACACCGAGGTCTGCCTCTCGGGCCTCGCCCGGCCCGTTGACAACGCAGCCCATGACGGCGACACGCAGCGGAACAGTCAGGTCCTTCAGGCCCTCGGTCACGTTCTCAGCGAGCGTCCACACGTCGACCTGAGCGCGACCGCACGACGGACACGAGACGATCTCCAGAGTCTTGTCTCGCAGGCCCATGAACTCCAGCATCTTCGTGCCGACCTTGACTTCCTCAACCGGAGGAGCGGACAGGGAGACGCGGATCGTGTCGCCAATACCCTCAGCGAGCAGGATCGAGAACGCGGAAACAGACTTGATAGTGCCCTGGAAGGCCGGGCCAGCCTCGGTGACGCCCAGATGCAGCGGCCAATCCCCCGCCTCCGACAGCATGCGATAGGCCTCGATCATCGTGAGCACATCATGGTGCTTCACCGAGATCTTGAAGTCGTGGAAGTCATTCTCCTCAAAGAGGGACGCCTCCCAGATCGCGGACTCAACCAGAGCCTCGGGCGTCGCGCGGCCGTACTTCTTGAGCAGGCGCGGATCCAGAGAACCGGCGTTGACGCCGATGCGCAGCGACACACCGTGATCGGAGGCAGCCTTGCAAATGTCCTTGACCTGATCGTCGAACTTGCGGATGTTGCCGGGGTTGACGCGCACCGCACCACAGCCCGCCTCGATCGCCTGAAAGACGTACTTCGGCTTGAAGTGGATGTCGGCGATCACCGGGATACGCGACTGCTTGGCAATAATCGGAAGCGCATCCGCGTCCTTATCCGTCGGGCACGCAACGCGCACGATGTCGCAACCGGCCGCGGTCAGCTCAGCGATCTGCTGGAGCGTCGCCCCGATGTCGTGTGTCTTCGTCGTCGTCATGGACTGAACGGAGATGGGAGCACCCCCGCCCACGGGCACGTCGCCCACCATGATCCGACGCGTCTGCTTGCGCGGGAACGGCGACGCCGCAATGCCGGGCATTCCAAGATTGATTTCACTCACCGATTCATTATCGCGCACTGTGCGCATCCTTCCCACACGGACCACGCACGCGTGGTCAGACTCGCTTTCATCGGCGGGGCGCTCGCCCGCCTTTGTCAAGGCTTATCAGCCCAGGGACACCGGCTTGACGATATCCGCCACAATCAAGATGACACTCATGACGACCAGCACGCCTCCCACGGCCCACGTCAGCGGAACCAGACGGGCAGTATCAGCTGGCCCTGGATCTTGCGCGCCACGCGCACGAGCGAACGTACGGCGAGCCCCCTCGTACAGGGCGCCGAGAATGTGCCCACCATCCAGGGGCGGCAACGGAATCAAGTTGAAGACGAACAGCGCCATGTTCAACGAAGCCAGCAGGCTCAGCAGCACCGCCACGACCTGGCGAGTATCCTGCAGGCCCAGCGCCTGCGAGTCGCCGGTCACCTCGCCGGCCATACGACCGACGCCAACGACGGACACCACACCGGATGCATCGCGCTTCTCATCCGTGACGATCGAGCGCCCCACCTGCCACACAGCCTGCGGAAGGCGCACGACGACCGACGCCGTGCCCGTGAACATCTGCCAGTTAGCGGCGGCAACGTCGGACAGCGACGCGGACACGTACTCATACCCGGCGGTCACGCCAACAATGTGGACCCCCTGCGCCCCCGTGACGGGAGTGACCGTCAGGTCGACGGTCCCACCGTCGCGCTCGACAGTCAGGACAGCAGACTCGCCGTCAGGAGTCGCACCAACAGCGCGCTGCAGGTCCGCGAAAGTCGATACGGGCGCCCCATTCCACGCGACGACAGTATCCCCGGGACGAACCCCGGCCTCGTACGCGGGAGAAGCCACTTCGCCAGACGCACTCGTGATCGTCGCCGGCACCTCGGCAATCGTGCGCGACGCCGTCGGGGCACCAATCCCCATCATCGCGATCGCGGAGAGCACGAAGCAAATGAGCAGGTTCATGATCGGGCCACCGAGCATGACGGTGACCTTCTTGGGCGCACTCAGATGATAGAACGCGCGGTGTTCCTGCCCTTCAGGGATCTCCTCAGCCGAGGCCTCACGGGCCTCCTGAGCAAGCGTCAGCTTCCCGCCGCGTCCGACGAGCCTCGTGCCGGGACGTGCAGGGGCGTACATGCCAACGATCTTCACGTAACCGCCAAGCAGAATGGCGCGCAGCGCGTAGGTCGTCTCCCCTATCTTCTTCTTCCACAGGGCCGGACCAAAGCCCACCGCATAGTCCGGAACCAACACGCCGAACTTCTTTGCCGGGAGCATGTGCCCCACCTCGTGGAGGGCAACCGACGCCAAAATTCCGATAACGACAACAACGATACCGACGAGAGAGCCCACGCTCACATATCCTTCCACTGGCCCGCGCGAACAAGTTCGCGTGCGCGCTGATCAGCCCAGCGCTGCGCGGCCACAATGTCATCCAACGAGGGATCAACAACGCCCGTGTGCTCATGCACGACCGCCGACACGGTGTCAACAATCGCAAGCCACGGGACCTCCCCCGCAATAAAAGCATCAACCAGCACTTCGTTGGCAGCGTTCAACACCGCGGGATGCGTCGCCGACTCTCCGACGGCAAAGCGCGCCAGGTCCACCGCCGGGAACGTCTCATTGTCCACCGGCTCAAACGTCCACTGCGAGGCCGCCGTCCACGTCAAGGGCTTCTCCACGCCCTCCAGACGCTCAGGCCAGGTCAGGCCCAGGGCAATCGGCAGACGCATATCCGGGGGCGAGGCCTGCAACGTCGTCGCACCGTCGCACCACGTCACCATCGAATGCACAATGGACTGCGGATGAACGGTCGCGATGATGTGCTCAGGCGCCACGTCGAAGAGCAGGTGCGCCTCGATCAGTTCCAGGCCCTTATTGATCAGGGTCGAGGAGTTGATCGTCACGACGGGACCCATCTGCCACGTCGGGTGCGCGAGAGCCTGCTGCGCCCTCACACCACGCAGCTGCTCGCGCGTGCGTCCACGGAACGGACCACCGGAGGCGGTGAGAACCAGGTCAGCGACCTCGGAGCGACCCGACACAACCGGAGACGTCAGGCCGCGCTCATGCACACCCGAGGCAAGTGCCTGCGCAATCGCAGAATGCTCGGAATCCACCGGGACAATCTGCCCCGGAAAACGCATCGCGTTCTTCACGAGGGCGCCGCCAACAACCAGCGACTCCTTATTCGCCAGCGCCAGGCGCGCCCCGCATTCCAACGCCGCAAGGGTCGAGGACAGACCCACGCCGCCCGTGATTCCGTTCAGCACGACGGGAACGAGGCCTGGATAGTCCTCCCCCGCCCGCTCCACCGACGCGCGAACGACATCAACCGACGCCTGCTCACCCACGAACACCTGTGGGCACTGGCCACCCAGGGCGCGCACAGCCACGACGAGTTCCTCGCGCACGTCGCGCGCAACGCCCACAAACGCGGGGGCAAGTGCAACAATCTGCTCGGCGAGCACCTCAATCGACGAGCCGCCAGCACTCACACCGACGACGTGAAACCGCCCCGGATGCGCATCAATAACCTCTCGAGCCTGCGTACCGATCGATCCCGTCGATCCCAACAGGATGACGGGAACAACGCTGCCGCTTTGCTCCGCGCTCGCCAGCATCAGTCGACCGCGAGCAGGATCTCGACAGCACGCCCGAGGTAGGCATCCACCGGTCCCTCCGCGTATGCCTTCTTACCGCGCTTCGGCCGGAAAGTCGCCGTACGGATCTCATCGGCAGTCAGCTCGCCGGCCTCGTCAAAGTAGGCTGCAAGACGATCCAGCAGGTCATCCACCTCGTCGCAGGCGTAGCCACGGCCCGAGCTCGGGTGCGAGAAACGCTCACCGCGCGGACGCTGCAAACGCGGATACAGAGTCGTCGCACGATCCGCCACGCGGTCGTACCACGCTGCCTCGCCTTCGGCGGCCACGGAATCCGCACGGTCGCGATTCACGAACGCTGCCTCCAAACGATTCATCGCCCCATCGACGGCCTCGATGTTGTAGCCGCGGCTCTTGAGTTCAAACGTCGCGAGACGAACCTGCTCCGCGCTGAACTGCTCCGGGGGGACAGCGCCCTCGTATGCACGTCGGGCATCCTCGAAGAAAGCATCGACCTGCTCACAGTCGTAGCCCTTCGAGAAGAGACCAACCCTAGGAAACTCAGTCATGACTACTCCTTCTCCTGTGTCATGGAACGAAGAATCTGATCGACAGCCTCGGGGGTACCGAAATCGGCATACTCGTCGGGCATCTCCACCGGTTCAGTATCGGGGGTGACGACAGGCTGACCGGAGTCAGACACGCCAACACCATCGACACTGTCACCGCTGCGCTGCGCACGCTTGTCATCAAGGTGGCGCAGCACCTCGATGAGCCGATCGATCTCGGTGTCGACTTCCTCCTGGTCGAAGCCTCGCAGCCTGACGGTGAACTCAACATCCGTCGCTTTCTGCGCGGTGATGACCTTCTCCGGGTCCGTCTGAGCACCCGTGATCGTGTGCTCAACGTCCGCGAGGAAGCTCACCACCTCACTCACGTCGTAGCCCATGCGCCAGAAGCTCCGCGAGAAATCTGTCCTGATCATGCGCGTCCCTGCCCAACCGGGCGCTTGCCCTCGGCGACCGCCGTCGCCAACTGGCCGCACGCACCATCAATGTCCGAACCGCGCGTATCGCGAATGGAGGTCGCAATGCCGTTGTCGCGCAGGCGCTCAACGAACGTATCCTGGGCGTGCTTCGTGGACGCCGTCCAAATCGATCCCGGTGTCGGGTTCAGGGGGATCGGGTTAACGTGAACCCAGCCATGGCCTCGTTTATTGAGTTCATCAGCCAAGAGCTGAGCACGCCATTCCTGATCGTTCATATCTTTGATCAGCGCGTACTCGATCGACACGCGTCGCCCCGTGGCCAGGAAGTAGGCGCGCGCAGCATCCAGAAGCTCACCGACCTTCCAACGCGAGTTAATCGGGATCAACTCATCGCGCAGGTCATCATCGGGAGCGTGAAGGGACACCGCGAGGGTCACGGGCATGCCCTCCCCCGCGAGCTTCTTAATCGCGGGCACGAGGCCGACCGTGGAGACCGTGATATTGCGGGCGCTCATGCCGAAACCCTCGGGGGCCGGGTCAATGAGGCGATGGAGGGCGCTGATCACCGTCTTGTAGTTCGCCAGAGGCTCACCCATACCCATAAAGACCACGTTCGACAGGTGGGTCGGCCCACCCGCCAGCTTGCCATCACGGCACGAGGCCTGGGCCTCGCGTACCTGATCGACGATCTCGGCCGTCGAGAGATTACGAGTGAGGCCCATCTGCCCCGTCGCGCAGAACGGACACGCCATACCGCAGCCCGCCTGCGACGAGACACACAGCGTCGTACGCTGCGGGTAACGCATGAGCACGGACTCGACCTGCGCACCGTCATAGAGACGCCACAGGTCCTTGATCGTGCGGCCACCGTCAGCCTCCAGCGACACGACCTTCGTCACGAGGTTCGGCAACAGGGCTTGTGACACAGCGTCGCGCATACCGGCCGGAATATCGCTCATCTTCGCGGGGTCAGCCTCAAAATGCGTGAAGTAGTGACGCGAGAGCTGATCGGCTCGAAAAGCGGGAAGCCCAAGGTCCTTCAAGACCTGCTTACGGCCAGCAGCATCCAGGTCAGCGAGGTGCGAGGGAGCCTTTCCACGGCGCTTCGCCGTGAACGACAGGACGGGCTTTGCGTCCTTGTGCGTTGCGCCCTCCGGCGGCTGATCTGTCGGCCGAACCTCACGTCGCGGGCTGCGACGAGTTGGATCCGGCAACGCCTGGGCATTCGGCGTACGGTCATGTGCCCCGCGGGGCTTCTTCGTTGCTTGGCTCAATGGGTAGACTCCCAAGAAATACCCGGCAGCGCCCACGCGAAAATAAAGTAGGCAACCGGCGCGCTCATGAGCAGCGCGTCCACTCGGTCGAGAACACCTCCGTGCCCAGGCAGGATCTGCGACATGTCTTTCAGGCCGGACTCACGCTTGATCAGAGACTCCGTGAGATCACCCATCGTCCCCACGAAGGCGATAGCGATACCTGCGATCAGGCCCCACCACCACGAGGCACCGAGCAACCACAAGCCGACCGATCCGACCGCCATAGCCGTCACAGCAGAGCCCGCGAATCCCTCCCACGACTTCTTCGGCGAGAGTGCAGGTGCCATCGGGTGTTTGCCGAACATGACGCCAGCGGCCCAGCCTCCCGTGTCGTTAGCGATGACCATGAGCTCGAAGACAACGAACACCCACGGGTTGTGCCACGCGGCGAGCATGAGCACGACAAAGGATGCCAGGAAAGGAACGTACACGGCCGCAAACGTCGAAGACACGACGTCGCTCATCCGCGATTCCTGCCGGTGATCGAGCAGACGCCACGCGGCGCACACGAACACCGTGATGTACAGGGCGAAGAGCATCCCCTCGCTACCCAGCCACCATGCGCACGTGACCATGCCGATCGCACCGACGTACAGCGGCGTGACAGTCAACGTAATCCCCATGCGGGCAAACGCACCAGCAAGTTCCCAGATGCCGACAAGGCACACGAACGCAATAACGCCCACGAATGCGGGAAGCGACGTGAAGAGTGGGACCGCGACAGCAGCAATCAATACAACCGCAGTCGTGATGGCCTGCGGAAGGTTGCGCCCAGCCTTCCCCGTCGGCCCACTCGCGGGATGATTCTCACGAGCGGGCCCCGGGGAAAAGATGCGGGCGAGAAACGAACGATCAGTTGACGCCATCAGATCGTCAGCAGTTCGCTTTCCTTCGCGGCAAGCATCTTATCGATCTGCTCGGTGTGGGCCTTCGTCGCGCCGTCCAGCGACTTTTCCGCGCGCTCAACGTCGTCCTCGGACGCCTCTCCGTCCTTCTTCAGGCGGTCGAGCTGATCCTTGGCCTTACGACGCACACCGCGGACAGATACGCGGCCGTCCTCGGCCTTGCTCTTTGCCTGCTTGACGTACTCCTTACGGCGTTCCTCCGTCAGGGCGGGCAGGACCACGCGCACGACATTGCCATCGTCCGTCGGGTTGACGCCGAGGTCGGACTCGCGCAGCGTACGGATGATTTCCTGCGTCGCGGTGCGATCGAAGGGAGAAATCAGAACCGTACGAGCCTCGGGGATCTGGAAGCTGGCAAGCTGCTGCATCGGCGTGGGGGCGCCGTAGTAGTCAACCAGGAGCTGTTCGAACATCGAGGACGTCGCACGTCCGGTGCGAATGTTCGCAAACTCGTGGCTAGCCGCTTCCACGGCCTTGTCCATCTTTTCCTCGGCTTCGAGGAGAATATCGTCGATCACTATGTGCTCCATTCAGTCAGTGGTCTGTGAAGGTTATATCACGCCGTCACTAGCGTACCGATTTCATCGCCCATCAGCGCGCGGGTCACGGCACCATCCTCACCCATGCCGAAGATGCGCGTCGTCAGCCCATTTTCGCGGCACAGAGCCAACGCCGAACCGTCGATCACCTTCAGATCACGACGCAGAGCCTCGGAATACGTCAGCGTGTCGAAGCGGTGGGCATCGGGGTTCTTGTTCGGATCGTCGTCGTAAACCCCGTCCACACCGTTCTTGGCAACGAGGAGTTCGTCGCAGTGAATCTCCAGGGCGCGCTGCGCGGAAACGGTATCCGTCGAGAAGTACGGCAGGCCCGCACCAGCACCGAAGACAACCACACGCCCCTTTTCCAGGTGACGAATCGCTCGCAGCGGAAGGTACGGCTCAGCCACCTGAGCCATCGTGATCGCCGTCTGCACGCGAGCCGGAATACCCGACTGGTCAATGAAGTCCTGAAGGGCCAGGGCGTTCATCACCGTGCCGAGCATACCCATGTAGTCAGCGCGCGAACGCTCAAGACCCTCGCGCGCCAGCTGCGCGCCGCGGAAGAAGTTACCGCCGCCGACGACGATCGCAACCTGCACGCCCTCGCGCACGGCCGTCGCGACCTGCTCAGCGATGTTACGAACGACCTTCGGATCCAAGCCGATCGATCCACCTCCGAACGCCTCTCCAGACAGCTTGAGCAAAACGCGGCGGTTCGTCGACATGACGCTTCTCCTTTATGACGGCCCTGAGAGGGCGGAACGCTTAGGAACAATACTACCTGGTAAAAGGAAAGCGGCCCCGCCGTTGGGCGGGACCGCTCTCTTTTGTCAGCAAGCTGACGACGTCACCAGATCAGGCACCCACGTGCACGCGCACGAAGTTGGTGACCTTGGCGCCGGCCTCCTTGAGGACCTGACCGACGGACTTCGAGGGGTCACGCGCGAAGGCCTGGTCGACGAGGCAGTTGTCCTTGAAGAATGCGTTCAGGCGGCCCTCAACGATCTTGGGAACGATGTTGGCGGGCTTGCCTTCCTCGAGCGTGATCTTCTCGAGGGTGGCGCGCTCCTTGTCGAGCACGTCGGCCGGAACCGAATCGCGATCGAGGTATGCGGGCATGTAGGCGGCGACGTGCATCGCGATGTCGTGGGCAACGGACTTGCCAGCGGCATCGGTGACGACGAAGACGCCAACCTGCGGGGGCAGGTCGGGGTTGGTCTGGTGCAGGTAGAGGTCGACATTCTCGCCCTCAACGCGCACGATGCGGCCAACCTGAAGCTTCTCGCCAATGATCGCAGCGAAAGCATCCAGACGGTCCTTGACGGTGCCCTCACCCATGGGGGCGGCGAGCAGCGCGTCGAGGTCGGCGGCGCCGGAAGCAACGGCGGCAGCCAGAACCTCGTTGGAGAAGTCAATGAACTTCTGGTTCTTGGCGACGAAGTCGGTCTCGGAGTTAACCTCGACCAGCACGCCGACGGTGCCGTCGGTCTGTGCGGCCAGCAGGCCGGCGGAGGCCTGACGGCCCTCGCGCTTGGACAGGGACTTCAGGCCCTTCAGGCGGATGATCTCGAGAGCCTTCTCGGCGTCGCCGTCGGCCTCGGTCAGAGCCTTCTTGACATCCATCATGCCGGCGCCGGTCTGCTCACGCAGCGCCTTCACATCTGCAGCGGTGAAATTCGCCATCGGATGATTCCTCTCAGTAAAAAGTTCAGTCCTGCTTGGTGGCCGACTCTTCGGCGACCTCAGCGGCGGCAGCTTCGTCAGCCTTGACCTCGCCCTCGAGGAGCTCGCGCTCCCACTCGGCCAGCGGCTCGGCGGTGGTCTCGTCGCCCTTGCCCTTGCGGACGTCGGAGCGGGCGATGAGGCCCTCGGCGACGGCGTCGGCGATCACGCGGGTCAGCAGGGACACGGCGCGGATGGCGTCGTCGTTGCCGGGGATGCGGTAGTCGACCTCGTCCGGATCAGCGTTGGTGTCGAGGATGGCGACGATCGGGATGTGCAGCTTGCGAGCCTCGGAGACCGCCAGGTGCTCCTTCTTGGGATCGACGATCCACACGGCCGAGGGAACCTTGGTCATGTCGCGGATGCCGCCGAGCGTGCGCGAGAGCTTGTCCTTCTCGCGACGCATCATGAGCAGTTCCTTCTTGGTGTGACCGGAAGCGGCCACGTCGTCGAAGTCGATCTGCTCGAGTTCCTTCAGACGCTGCAGACGGGTGGCAACGGTCGAGAAGTTGGTGAGCATGCCGCCGAGCCAACGGTGGTTCACGTAGGGCATGCCGACGCGCTGGGCCTGCTCGGCCACGGCTTCCTGGGCCTGCTTCTTGGTGCCGACGAAGAGCAGGGTGCCGCCGTGGGCGACGGTCTGCTTCACGAAGTCGAAGGCGATGTCGATGTCAGCAATGGTCTGCTGCAGGTCGATGATGTAGATGCCGTTGCGCTCGGTGAGGATGAAGCGCTTCATCTTCGGGTTCCAACGGCGAGTCTGGTGACCGAAGTGGACACCGGACTCGAGGAGCTGACGCATGGTAACGATCGCCATGGTTCGTCCTTTCCCCGCAAATCGCGAGTGATCAGTGGGGTTTCCCCCGGGTTATCGGTTTGCTGTGCGCTGGGCGCACCCTGGTGCCATGACCGGCGACCATCCCCGAAGGGACCGAAGCCGCCACGCCTCGCTCCCCTGGCGGTTTCCCGTGGGTCGCGATAATGGCACGCGAAGTCACCTGCACATGGCAAGTGCCCGGCTATCTTACCTCACAACAGCGTCAATGTCCGACGCCAAGCGGATGAGACGTTGCCTACTGGTTTCCCCCCGACGAGGCCGGGGCTCCCACCCGGGGACACGTGTCGACCGCTCGTTATCCACAGGCGCATGTCCGTGGCCTTTTTTATCCACAGGGGTCTCGAAACAGCTAGACGGGAAGGCCTGTATCTCCGACGCTGTTGTCATGGATTTACAGAGGTCGTCGCGCGTCCGTGTCGCCGCAGCATCACTCATCGTCACTATCGCTGTCGCCCTGTTTGCCGCAGATGCGCTGCCCGCAAGCGCAACGCCACACGACGAGCGGTGGCAGTGGCCCACGGGCGAGCCGGTGCCCATCGTCGAAGGATTCGCACCGCCTGCCCATGATTGGCTGTCCGGGCGTCGAGGCGTGACGTTAGAGTATCCGGTCGGCTTGCCGGTCTACGCCTGCGCACCGGGGACAGTGACCGTGGCAGGTCCCGTTGCAGGGCGTGGAGTCATTTCGATTCGCCACAACGTGCGCGGCCGCGATATCTGGTCGACCTACCTCCCCGTCACTCCCGCGGTCGCTGTCGGCGACCACGTTGAGAAAGGTGACGTCATCGGCACCGTCGAGGCAGACTCGCACACATTGCACTGGGGTGCGAAAACCGGGCGGCGCACGTACATCGACCCAATCCGCCTGACAATCGGGCGCCCGCGTCTGCTCCCGTGGGACAAGGCATCGGCGCAGTAAGCCCCATAGGCGCTCCATCTGTGCATTGGGGCCGCACGTTGAGGGTGAGCTCCGATCCTTACGCTCGCGGGTGCGCGCGCTGGTAGATCGCGCTGAGACGAGCGGTATCCACGTGGGTATAGCGCTGGGTCGTCGACAGCGACGAATGCCCGAGCATCTCCTGGACGGCGCGCAGATCAGCCCCGCCCTGCAGGAGGTGAGTCGCCGTCGAGTGCCTCAGCCCGTGGGGCGCGATGTCGTGGACGCCGGCGCCTGCAGCCATCTTGTGCACCATTGAACGCACGACACGCGGATCGATGCGACCCCCTTTGTCTCCCAGGAATAGGGCGTGGCCGCTCCCCTCTCTCACCAGCTGCGGGCGGCCTCGGACGAGCCAGTGATCGAGGGCTTGCGCCGCCGGCGGCCCATACGGAACCACGCGCTCCTTATTTCCTTTACCGACGACGCGTACGGTGAGTGCCTCACAGTTCAGCGAAGACACGTCGAGGGCACAGACCTCGGAGACTCGCAGGCCACACGCATACGTTAGTTCGAGGATTGCCCAGTTGCGTAACTGCGACGCCCCACCCCTCATGGCCTCGTCGCGAGCGGTATTGAGGAGCACCCGCGCGTCCGATTCGTCGAGCGGGGAAGGCAGGCGCTGATCGGCACGCGGTGACGACAGCAGGGCAGCCGGATCACTGGGCAGAATCCCTTCCCGCAACGCCCACGCAGTAAAGTTGCGGACCGCTGCGGTGTGGCGCGCAATCGTCGATCGCGCACCCCCCGCCGCAAGCGTCTGAGCGAGCCAGGAGCGAATAGCGCGCGCAGTCAGTGTCTCGCGCAGACTCTCAGGCGAGACGTCCTCCTCGAGAGCCAGAAATTCCATCAGCGAGCGCAGGTCGGCACGGTAGGCGGCAATCGTGTGGGGACTCATCCGTCGTCCGAGGCGTAGATACTCTTCCCAGCGCTCCCCCACCGTGCGTGTCATGGAGCTATCCTACGATGCGCCTGCACTGACTCGCGCCCAGCCACGCGTCGACCCCGACACGAGGCCCGCAACAGACAGATCCATGAGGGCACGATTAACCTCCGCTCGTGACAGGCCAGCCGCAACGCAGATTGCCTCCACCGACGACGGTGCGCGTCTGGGCAGCGCTTCCCACACTCGGCGCTGAATCGGTTCCAGGGCAGCGATGCCCCGGTCTTCTTCGATCGGCATTCCGAAAAGAGGTTCCGTCCCCTGCGCACTGACGGGACGCACAAGCTCAAGGGCATCACGACCATCGCGAATAATCGTGGCACCGTTACGTGCCAGTTCCAGACAGCCAACGGACATCGGGGCATCCACCGCTCCGGGTACCGCGCCGAGTTCCCGGCCGTATTCCATCGCACGACGCGCCGTCGCGAGAGCACCCGAACGCGCTCCGGCCTCGACGACGACGGTCGCCGCGCTCCACGCCGCGATCAGCCTGTTGCGTGTCAGGAAACGCCACTTCGCGGGCCTCGCGGTCGGAGGGACCTCGGAGATAAGGGCGCCGCCGCCCTCAATGACGGCGCGAAAGTCACTCCCGTGAGCGGCCGGGTACGGGTTGGACACTCCCCCTGCAAGCACGCAGATCGTGCCACCATGCGCGGACAGAGCTCCACGGTGGGCCTCGATATCGATCCCAATCGCGCCGCCGGAGACAACGGTTACTCCAGCAGAGGCCACGTATGCCGCCATGTTGCGGGCGCATCGGTTACCTGCACCCGTGGAGGCACGTGCGCCCACGATGGACAGGTAGTCTCCCATACGAGGGGCCGCGGGCAGGCTCCCCAGGTACCACAAGCCCATCGGTTCCTCCTCACCCAGACAGACGAGTTGCTCCGGCCAGCGCGGATCGGTGGGGATGAGGAATCCACCGCCTCCTCGAGCCACGCGTGCAAGCTCGACATCGATATCGACGGACAGAGCGCGCTCGCGCCACCTACTCCACTGCGTCAACCAGTCAATGTTCGGGTACCCACGCAGAGCTTCCGGCACGCCAACCCACTGTTTCTGAAGCCACTCACGGGCTGCGCCGTCACCCAACGCTCGGCGGACCGTGCGGGCAGCGGGGTCGGCCGGCTCGGCAACAGCCGACCACCAGGCGGCCTCCCATCGTTTAGTCTCATTCATAGTGATCTGCTCCATTTCGCAGCTGCTGCGCTGCAACGATGTGGTCAAAAGTGGGGCGCGGAGCCCCCTCGAGATCGGCGAGCGTCCACGCCAGACGCAACATCCGGTCCACCCCACGCATCGAGGAGTGCCCCGATTCAACGAGCCGATCAAGTTCATTGATGAGCGGTGTCTCGATGCCTGAGTGGTGGCGCAGCCACGACCCGGGAAGCTGTACATTGAGCGTCCACGGCGTGCCCGCAAGCCTCCGTCGTGTCCTCGCGCGCGCCTCGATGACACGCTGGCGAATCGTGTCGGAAGTCTGGACTATCGTTGCCGACATGTCCGCGCGGCTCGGTGTGTGCACGTCGATGCGTATGTCCATCCGATCGAGCAGCGGGCCGGATAAACGCGCCAGATACCGCCTCCTGTTGATGGATGAGCACGTGCAGCGCCGTCCGCCGCTTCCCCCGCCGCACGGGCACGGATTCGATGCCATCACCAGCTGGAACGAGGCGGGATAACGGGCTTGCACCCCCGATCGATGCAGGTGCACCGCACCGGATTCCAGCGGCTCACGGAGCGAGTCGAGCACGGAGGGGGCAAACTCAGCAGCCTCGTCGAGAAAGAGAATCCCACCGTGCGCGAGGGACGCGGCCCCAGGAACAAGCATGCGGGTGCCGCCGCCAATGAGCGCGGGCATCGTCACGGAGTGGTGCGGCGCCTGGAATGGTGGGCGCTTCATGAGAGACATGCCAGAGGGCAGTAAACCCGCGACGGAATGCAACGAGGTCGTGACAAGCGCGGTGTCGGCATCCAGGTCCGGCAGAATAGTCGGCAGGCGCGAGGCGAGCATCGTCTTACCCGCTCCAGGCTCACCCAGAAGAAACACGTGATGCCCACCGGCGGCCGCAACCTCCATCGCCGCGATTGCCTCCGGCTGCCCGCGAACGTCCGCCATGTCGAGCGCCAACGGATCGACGACATCCGCAGCCTCACGGCATATCCCCAGCCTCCCGTGGAATGGCGCCTTGACGGCATCGCCCCCGGCCCACGCGATGAGGTCGGCGAAGTGCCCAAAATCAAGCACCTCGATGCCGCTGACTAAACGAGCCTCCTGGGCACACGCTGTCGGCACGATCACCCGCCGCACTCCCAAAGACCGCGCGGCCAGCACAGCCGGCAAGACGCCTCGTACCGGCTGGATACTGCCGTCAAGGGCAAGTTCGCCCACGATGACCGCATCCTCAAACGCGGCGGGTGACACGAGACCGGTGGCCAAGGCCACTGATGCGGCAATCGACAGGTCGAAGGCGGATCCGGACTTCGGAATACCAGCCGGAGAAAGGTTGACGGTAATTCTCTGGTCCAGCACGTCCAATCCGCACGACTCGAAAGCAGCGCGCACACGGTCTCGCGCCTCACGCACCGAGGTATCGAGCAACCCCACGAGCGTAAACGCCACAAGCCCCACGCCCGCATAGGTCTCCACGTCGACGAGGTGCCCGTCGATGCCGACGACACTCATCGAATAGGTGCGAGCAAGCCCCGGCCCCTTCATTGCACACCCCTCAACCACGTCACCTGCGCGCCCAGTGCACGAAGGTCCACGGCCTCGTCCATGGCAGCGGGCCAGGAGCGAAGCGCCCGTGCATCCACCGTGATCGCAACGACGTCGATGCGCAAGCGAGAGGACAAAGGACCATGAGCGCGACACCACGCCCCCGTCAGCGTACGGAGCCTGGCTACCTTGCGAGGATCGACCGACGCGAGCGCGCTCCCCCGCCTGCGCCCAACCCTCGTACGCACCTCCACCACCACGGTCCACGAACACGACGAATCAGTATCATCGCGTGCAATGATGTCGAGCTCTCCCCGGCGACCGTCCCGCCAGTTTGATTCGAGAATCCGCAGTCCTTTCTCTTGCAGCAGGAGACGGGCGGTATATTCACCCGCTGCACCCAGCACCCGACGATCGGGCCGAACGTTGCATCCCATCACGGATCACCTCCACGCCCACAGTGCTCCCAACCGCACGGATCCAACAACGCGAAAACCGCCCCCTGTGGATAGGGGGCGGCTCGCAAAAAGGCCTGTGGATAACCTCGCGGGGCTATCGCGGCGTCAGCTCAGGGAATATCAAGTTCAGGCTTAGACAGTTCCTCGACGTTCACGTCCTTGTAGGTGATGACGCGCACCGAGCGCACGAAACGAGACGAACGGTAGATGTCCCACACCCACGCATCGCTCAGCGTCAGTTCGAAGAAGACGTCACCGCCGACCGGGCGGGCCTGCACATCAACGTGATTGCACAGGTAGAAACGCCTCTCGGTCTCCACAACGTACTTGAACAACCCAATGACGTCGCGGTACTCCTTAAAGAGTTCCAGCTCCAGATTGTTTTCGTAACCTTCGATCTCTTCGCTCACGACCCCATCATGCCGGGCCAGGCCCCAAGCACCGCGGTGCCACCCCGGCGCGCCCTACTTTGTGGCCTGCGTCGGCATCTTCCATGAGCAGCGGTGATGATCCGAGACACCGAGGCGCGCGATAGCGCGTGCATGCGCTGCAGATCCGTAGCCCTTGTTCGAGGCCCACCCGTATCCCGGGTCATCGAGCCCCTGCATGAGGTGATCACGTGCAACTTTCGCAAGAACGGACGCGGCGGCCACAACCGCGCAGGAAGCGTCGGCCTTCACCTGCATGTGCACGGGAAGTTCACGCCCGAAAGGATCCTCGGGGCCATCGATTGCTCCGAAGAGGTCATCCGGAGCGGAGAGCCAATTGTGGGAACCGTCCAAGAGAACACCGCCGGGGACGAGGCCCCCCTCGGCTACTTCCGCAAGCGCACGGCGTCCGGCGAGGCGCAGAGCCGCGATGATGCCCCACTGATCAATCTCCTGCGCGGACGCGTAGCCGACGGATGACGCGAGCACCCACGAGCGCACGGGATCGACGAGGGCCTCGCGCCTACGCGGAGTGAGTGCCTTGGAATCTGTGAGTCCCTCGGGAACGGGTGGCGCATCGACGCCGATCAGCGCAACACCAACGGCGACGGGACCAGCGAGAGCTCCGCGCCCCACCTCGTCCATGCCAGCGACGACACCCCACCGCCTGGCCAGGGAGACCTCCAGCTCACGCGACGCTGTGGTCATGATGCGGAGGGGACGGAGGCAAAGACCTCGTGATGCGCGATGTCGGTCGTCCATCGCGACGTCGGCCAGATAACGGCCTGGACGGTGCCCACGACCGAGGACACAGGCACGTAGGGTGACTGCCCCGTCCCCATGTGATAACGAGAATCTGCAGAGTTAGAACGATTGTCGCCCATCACCCACAGGTGCCCTTCGGGAACGACGACGTCGAAGGTGCGTTCACCACAGGGCACCTGGCCCTCTGGAACGTAGGTTTCATCCAGTTCAACCCCGTTGACGCTGACCTTGCCGGTCGCGCTCGTACACGTCACGTGGTCTCCCCCGACGCCAATCACACGCTTGACGAGAGTCTGTTCACCGCCACCGGGGACAAACCCGGTGAACTCACCAAGCCGACGCAGAACAGAAGGTGCCGTCGTCTCCGACGTGCCGAGCCAACCAAGAGTGTCGTCAAAAACGACGACGTCGCCACGGCGAACGTTCGATGTCAACGCGTCGATACGCGAGACAGCGATCCGATCATCCTCAACGAGCGTGTTATGCATCGACGGTGACGGAATCCAGAAGACCTGCACGATGAAGGCGCGCAGGAGCGACGAAATCACAAGCGCAACGACAATGATCACGAGAATCTCACGCAGCCACACGAGCGGGTTGCGCCGCGCGCGGGCTTCCGCACGGTCACGATCTCGGAGCGAAGGCGCATGCAACGGTCCGAGAGTCGGGCCTGCAGTCGGGGTCATGCAATCTCCTTGTCGTTACGTCAACCATCCCAGGATACGGCGAGGCCCGACACCGGCGCGCGGTGTCGGGCCTTTCCGTGAAAAATGCCAAGGCTTGAGCCCGGCCGACCTCACTCGGCCTTGCCGGAACGGTGTTCCTTGATCTTCGCGGCCTTGCCGTGACGCTCACGCAGGTAGTAGAGCTTAGCGCGACGCACGTCGCCCTTGGTGACGACCTCGATGTGGTCGATCGTGGGGGCGTGAACCGGGAAGGTACGCTCGACGCCCACACCGAAGGAAACCTTACGGATGGTGAACGTGGAGGACACACCGTGACCGCGACGAGCAATCACGACGCCCTGGAAGACCTGGATACGAGAGCGGTTGCCTTCGATAACCTTGACGTGCACCTTGAGGGTGTCGCCAGCTCGGAACGAGGGGATGTCATCGCGCAGCGATGCCGCATCAACGGCGTCCAGCTTCTGCATTTCTTCTCCTTGACGCATCTGCCGCAGGTCGGAAGCGCCTGGTTGGGCGGGTCTTGCCCGCTCATCTGACGTGTGATCGTGCGCCACGGTGTCCCCCTGCGGCAGGATGAACCGCGCACAATCCCGGCTATTATCCCACAACCCCGAATACATCTGCCAGTGCGCCGCCGCATTATGCGGTGAGATCACGCACCATGACGACGTCGTAGTTGCGCACGCCTCCCACCTCAAACGTACGGCTCGAGCGTTTGCGGAAGCCGTGGCGCTTGTAGAAGTTCTGCGCTTTCTTATTGCTGCGATTAGTACCCAGGACGACGGCCGCGTGACCGGCCTCGCCTGCGTCGGCGACGGCTCGTTCAATCAGCGCATCGGCGATACCGCTCCCCCGCCACTCCTCGTCCACGTAGCACTTGGACAGGTAGGCACTGCCTTCCTCGACGCGCCCGGGGCGCACAAGATCACCGGGCAGCGCGTGGGCACCAACGTGTGTCAGCACATAACCGACGAGCGCGCCCTCGACCTCGGCGACAAAAAGCCGATGCTCCTCAGGAGAGGAGAGGACAGCCTCAAAGACAGTCGGCGACAGCTGCGTCGCGATGTGTTCCTCGATCGCCTCAGCCGGGAGGGAAGAAGGGCACACATCCGGGAAGGTACGCGCAGCAAGCTCGCTGACAGCGGCGGCATCGTCGGGCTGTGCGAGCCGCACCTGAAGGCGATATGCCGTTCCGTCACGGGTGTAGGCGACGCCGCAAGAAGCGAGTGCCGCACGATCCTCGGCCGTCAGCGAGGAGGCATCCAACGACAGCGCGAGATCGGGACGAACCCGCGTCGTCTTCTCAATCGCGCGGTCGCGCCGCCAGCGCTCAATGGCCGCATGGTTGCCACCGAGAAGGACATCGGGAATCTCAAGGGCGCGAAACTCCCGCGGCTTCGTATACACGGGATACTCGAGCAACCCAGCACCGGAGTGCGACTCTTCCACCAGAGAATCCGGGTTCCCCATGAAGCCATCGAGCAGACGAGCAACCGCCTCCGTCAACACCATCGCCGCAACCTCACCGCCGTTGAGGACGTAGTCGCCGATGGAAAACTCGACAACCTCAACCCCCGCGCCTCGGTAATGCTCGGCGACGCGTGCGTCGATCCCCTCGTAGCGTCCGCAGGCGACGATGATCTGGTCGGCGTGCGCAAGGTCCTCCACGCGGGCCTGCGTCAACGGCGTTCCTGAAGGCGTCGGGATAGCGAGGACACGGCGGAACGAGGCCGGGGCACCTTCCCCACAAGGCTCCGGAAGCGGGACGGAGAGTACCTCGTC
This sequence comes from Pauljensenia sp. UMB3104, assembly GCF_030217285.1. Lineage (NCBI taxonomy): Bacteria > Bacillati > Actinomycetota > Actinomycetes > Actinomycetales > Actinomycetaceae > Pauljensenia > Pauljensenia sp. UMB3104. The sequence goes on from NZ_JASONN010000007.1 coordinate 29,426, forward strand.
CAAGGCACGGGCCCACACGTCCGCGCGCATCACCATGCCGGCGCCACCACCGTACGGCGTATCGTCAACGCTGCGATGCTTGCCGGTCGCCCAGTCGCGAAGGTCATGCGCGTGAAGGTCCACAAGGCCCGTCTGTTCCGCCTTGCCCATCAGGGACAGACGCAGGGGCGCGAAGTAGTCGGGGAAGATAGAGATCAGATCGAAACGCACGAGCTTAGAGACCCTCGCGCTCCGAGACAGCATCGTCGTCAAACAAGCCCGGAGGCGCATCGATGACGACAATACCTCCCTCGACGTCGACGGTCGGGACCAGCGCCGTCACGAAAGGCACCATAACTGTGCCATGATCGGTGGCCACGAGGAGCAGATCCTGAGCGGCACCGGGCGTCAACCCACTGACGGTACCGAGCGGATCACCTGACGGAGTGCGCGCCTGGAGCCCCTTGAGTTCGTGCGGATACCAGGCATCCTCCTCCGGATGTGCATCGACGAGCAGGCGCGCTCCACGCAGGGCCTCGGCCTCCTCACGGGAATTGCATTCCTCAAACGAGGCAAGCACACGCTCCTTGTGGACGCGAACGCTCCTCACCGTGAGGTGGCGCTTCTCCCCCGCAATATCCAGCCGGGAACCGGGTGCCAGGACCTCGGGGTCATCACTGCGCACGTCCACGATAACCTCTCCACGCAGGCCATGGGCGGGGCCGACGATAGCGGCGGTGAGCTGCATATGTTCTCCTCACGATGAACGGGGACTCCCCCGAAGGATACAACGAAGGGGCCCGGCAGTGCCGGACCCCTTCGCGACGTGTGCGAGTCTTACTCGCGATCCGTGTCGACGACGTCAACGCGGACAGTGCCACGCGTGGACAGCGCACCCATGACGGTGCGCAGGGCGCGAGCCGTCCGACCGCCGCGTCCGATGACGCGACCCAGATCCTCGGGGTTCACGCGAACCTCAAGAAGCTGACCGCGTCGCATGGAACGAGGCGTCACCTCGACATCTTCGGGGTGGTCAACGATGCCGCTGACCAGGTGCTCCAACGCGTCGGCGAGCATGCTCAGGCATCCTCTCCGGCGGCCTCTTCGGAAGCCTGCTCGCCAGCCTCAGCCTCAGTAGCGGCTGCGGCAGCGGCGGCCTCTTCCTCGGCCTTCTTGGCGGAAGCAGCGGCCTTGGACTTCTCGGCAGCAGCCTCGGCGTCCTTGATGGCCTGCTCGGCCTGGGCGGCCTTGTCGTTCTCGGAAACCTGCACGCGGGAAACCGCGTCGGCCTTGCCGTTGAACTTGGCGATGTCACCGGTCAGGACCAGCAGGTTGCGGACCTGGTCGGAGGGCTGAGCGCCAACACCGAGCCAGTACTGGGCGCGCTCAGAGTCGATGCGGATGATCGACGGGTTGGGCTGAGGATCGTAGTAGCCGACCTCTTCGATGACGCGGCCGTCACGCTTCTTGCGCGAATCGACAACGACAACACGGTACTGGGCAGCGTGGATCTTACCCACGCGCTTCAGGCGAATTCGAACTGCCACTTGAGTGGTCTCTCCATTTCAGATTGGTGTGGACCTTTGCGTCCCAAGGTGGGAAACACAGGGGTCGCATTGGACCGGGACACGACGGCACGCAGTGAGAGGGTCTACGAACCGCCGGGTACAGCTAGCGATTATGCCATATTTCGCACCGATATCCCAAGCCGGGGACGTGCGCGGCGTCGCATGAGTCGGTTAATTCCATCACGCCTACCGCTCAGGCGGAGGTTCGCTCCCACGCAGTGCTTCCTCCCAGCGTGACGCGAGAGGGCCTCGACAACGCGAGGGGATCGATCCTCGGGTCCTCATTCAGGAAGAGAAAATCGGCGGGGCCGCCCTCGACGAGGCCGGGGTATCCCAGATAGCGCTGGCTCACCCATGTGGCCGCATCGATAGTGAACTGAGCGGGCGCTCCCCACTGAAGCCACAGCGCAAGTTCGCCGGCGATTGTTCCGTGATCCTGGTAGCCGCCCGAATCCGTGCCCATGAGCAACAGGACTCCCGCGTCCACGAGCATCTCGAAGTGCTCGCGGCGCGTCTCGTACATGCCCCGCATCGTCGCGGCGTAGACGGGATACTTCTCCCCCGCCTGCGCGGCAAAGTCTTGGAAGAGCTCTACCTGTCGGAGGGTGGGCGTCACCGCGATGCCGCGCGTGGCAATCTCGCTGGCTTGATCCGCATCGATTCCGCTTCCGTGCTCGATGTCGTCGACCCCGGCCTCAATGAGCGAATCGATGACGCGATGAGAAAACGCGTGCACCGCGATCCTCGCCCCGGCCTCGTGCACGGCGCAGACCGCGTCGCTCAGGACCGCGGGATCCCACAGGGGCATGAGGTCCGAGTCGGTTCCGGCGCTGCGATCGATCCAGTCGCCGACGATCTTTACCCACCCGTCTGAGGTAGATGCCATCGACGCGAGGACGTCGGGAAGCTCGCTCTGGTCCTCAACATCGAGCGGCAGATCGCGCATATAGCGTTTGGGGCGCGCGACGTGGCGACCACAGCGGATCAGGTGCAGGCCGGTGGCACGAGCCGCGGGCGAGTTATCGAGCGGTACGCCGCAATCACGCACGAGCGTGACGCCGCTCGCAAGCGTTGCTCGGGCTTGCTCCACCATCTCGGATTCGGACACCGAACCCGTTGCCGAGTATCCGATATGACAGTGAGTATCTACCATGCCGGGGACGATAAAACCGACCGAGGGCGCGGTTTCCTCGTCGCTCACACGGCGAATCACCCCGCCATCGACACGCCACGTACCCCTCGCCCACTGCGGGCGCTCGGACTCAGTCTCCGCCCACAGGGCGAGCCCGGAGAACTCCATGCTCAGAGCTGGCCGAGCATCCGCTTGACGTCATCCGGCAGATCGTCGATCGTCGGACGCGGAGCGGGAGCCTCCTGCGCAACGCCGAAGGACGAGCCCTTGGGAGCGCTACGCTCCGACGGCGGCAGCATGGCCTCAAGCTCCTGCTGGCGACGCTTCGCGGGATTACCAGAACGCGCGCTCTTCTTCATGCGTGCACGCTGAGCCTGCGCCTTACGAGCGTTAGCCTTCTGCTTGGCCTTGCCGCCGCGTCCGGGAAGCGCGCCCATGCCGGGCACGCCGGCGCCCATCTGACCCATCTGCGCCATCATCTCGCGCGCGGCCTCGAAGCGCTGCACGAGCTGATTGACCTCGGTGACGGTCGTGCCAGAACCGCGGGCGATACGCGCGCGACGCGACCCGTTGAGGATCGAGACATCCTCACGCTCGGCGGGGGTCATCGAGCGGACGATGGCCTCAACACGATCCACCTCGCGCTCGTCGAAGTTTTCGATCTGCTCGCGCATCTGCGCGGCACCCGGGATCATGCCGAGCATCTTCTTCATCGAGCCCAGCTTCTTGATCTGCTGCAGCTGGCTCAGGAAGTCGGCGAGGGTCAGCTGGCCGGCCATCGCCTTGGCCGCGACCTTCTCCGCCTCCTCGGCGTCCATCTTCTTTTCGGCCTGCTCGATGAGGGTGAGAATGTCACCCATGTCGAGGATGCGTCCCGCCATACGGTCGGCGTGGAAGCGCTCGAAGTCGTCGAGCCCCTCACCCGTGGACGCAAAGAGGATCGGCGCGCCCGTCACGCCACGCACGGACAGCGCGGCGCCACCGCGCGCGTCGCCATCCAGCTTCGACAGGACAACGCCCGTAAAGCCGACGCCGTCACGGAAAGCGGTGGAGGTGGAGACCGCGTCCTGACCGACCATGGCGTCGAGGACGAACATGATCTCGTGAGGATTCACAGCATCGCGGATCGCGATCGCCTGGTCCATCATCTCCTGGTCAACGCCGAGGCGACCGGCCGTATCGACGATGACCACGTTGATGCCACTCTGGCGCGCGAACTCGACGCCGCTTCGCGCGACCTCGACGGGGTCACCGACACCGTTGCCGGGTTCGGGTGCCCACACCTTGACGCCGGCGCGCTCGCCAACAACCTGCAGCTGCTGGACGGCGTTGGGACGCTGGAGGTCGGAGGCGACGAGGAGGACCGTCTTACCTTCCTCGCGCAGCCACTTGCCGAGCTTGCCCGCCAGTGTGGTCTTACCGGCACCCTGGAGACCCGCGAGCATAAAGACCGTGGGACCAGACTCGGCGAAGGTCAGCTCACGCGTCGCACCACCGAGGATCTCGACGAGTTCCTCGTGAACGATGGAGACGACCTGCTGGCCGGGGTTGAGAGCCTTGGAGCGGGCCGCGCCGTAGGCCTTTTCACGGACCTGTGTGGTGAACTGACGAACGACGGGGAGCGCGACGTCGGCGTCGATCAGGGCGCGCCGAATGTCGGAAATCGCGTGATCAACGTCCGACTCGGTCAGGACGCCGCGGCTGCGCAGGCTGCGGAAGGACTGGGTCAGGCGATCTGACAGGTTTCCAAACACGTGTTTACTCCCAAGATGGCGGCTGTACTAGGCACAGGTTAGCGCACCTCGGCCCCGGGAGTCTCCTCACCGGGGCCGAGGTGCGCGTCATGACGAGAAGGTTCAGCCCTGCGCGGAACCCACGATCGCGTCGACGAAGCCCTGCGGATCGAAGGGAGCGAGATCGTCCGCGCCCTCGCCGAGGCCGACGAACTTCACGGGCACACCCAGCGCACGCTGGACGGACACGACGATACCGCCCTTGGCCGAGCCGTCGAGCTTCGTGAGCACGATGCCGGTCACGCCGGTAGCCTCAGCGAACACTTCAGCCTGCTTCATGCCGTTCTGGCCGGTGGTGGCGTCGAGGACAAGGAGGACCTCGGACACGGGCGCTTGCTTCGTCATCACGCGCTTAATCTTGCCGAGCTCGTCCATCAGCGTGGACTTGTTCTGCAGACGTCCCGCCGTATCGACGAGGACCACATCGACGTCACGCTCCACACCCTCGCGCACCGCTTCGAAGGCGACGGAAGCCGGGTCGGCACCCTCACGATCGCTACGGACAACATCCACGCCCACGCGCTCGCCCCATGTTGCGAGCTGGTCGGCAGCGGCCGCGCGGAAGGTATCGGCGGCACCGAGGATCACAGACTTATCTTCTGCCACGAGGATACGCGCCAGCTTGCCGACGGTCGTGGTCTTACCGGTACCGTTGACGCCCACCATGAGGACAACGGCAGGCTTCGTGGCGCCGTCGACCTCCGGGCGCTCAAGGTTGAGGGAGCGATCCATGTCGGGGCCGACGAGGGCGAGCAACTCCTCGCGCAGGATCTCGCGGATGCGCGCCTCATCCGTGACGGACTCGACGGCGACGCGGCGCTTGAGCGCCTCCATCAGCGTGTCGGTAGCCTCAAGGCCGAGGTCGGCGATAAGGAGCGATTCCTCGATCTCCTCCCAGTCGGCGGCGCTGAGCTGGCCTCGGCTCAGAACACCGAGAATGGCGCGCCCCAGTGAACCGGAGGATGCGAGGCGTTCGCGCAGACGCTCCATGCGACCGCGCACAGGTTCTGGGCGCTCGATGGACGAGGCCGGGGTGGCGGGTGCCTCAGAAGGCTCCTCGGAGGCCGACACAGGTGTATCAGACGGGCCAGCGCGAGGCTCATCGCCACCTTCTTGCGGGGCAGAAGCGGGCGCGTCACCGGGTGCTTCGGCAGACACCTGCGGCTGAACGGGGATACTGACGTCGTCCGTGGAGCGGCGCTTGGAACTGACGGCGATGCGGATGAGCACACCGATCAGCACAGCAACCACCAGGCCGATAACGACCGCCCACGGCGACTGGAGAGTGGAAATAAAAGCGTCCATAGGGTCATTATCCCCTATGGACGCTCTTCACAGAAAACCTGAGCGCAGCATCACTGCCTGGGGCCTGCGTCTACTCCTGGGCTGACGTGTTCGCCCCGTCGGAGCCCCGACGACCGCGATCAAAGCGTTCACTCACGCGGCCGGTGACCGTCTCCAGCCGATCAATGCCCGGCAAGCGGTCAGCGTCGAAGTATGCGCTCCGCGACTCAGCATTTTGAAGGAGAGACTGCAGGGAAGCTGTCCGCGGCACCACGGGACCATCGGGGGACGTCGAGGCGCGCTTGGGAAGCGAATGATGAGTCTTCACCTCGTCCGCGATTTCTTCGCTTTCTCGCTTGATGACACCCTTCCACTCGTCCGCGCTACGACGAGACAGAGCCAGCACCGCCACGACACCACCGGCGACGACGAGGACAAGAACGACAGTCACAACAAGAATCAACGCACCCTCAAGCATGTCATCATCCTGCCCTATCGGACCCCGCTGTGCGATGGAGGCACCCGAACAAACGAGCTTTGTGACGATATTGTCATGGGGGCCAGGAACGTTCGTTCCCAGCCCCCCATGAATGACGGTTGCGCGTCAGTCGAGGTAGTCGCGCAGCACCTGCGAACGCGACGGGTGGCGCAGCTTCGACATCGTCTTGGACTCGATCTGGCGGATACGCTCACGCGTCACGCCGTAAACCTTGCCGATCTCGTCGAGGGTCTTCGGCTGCCCATCGCCCAGACCGAAGCGCATCGACACGACGCCCGCCTCACGCTCGGAGAGCGTATCCAGCACGTGGTGGAGCTGCTCCTGCAGCAGGGTGAAGGACACCGCATCCGCCGGGACGATAGCCTCGGAGTCTTCAATGAGATCACCAAACTCAGAATCGCCGTCCTCGCCCAGAGGCGTGTGCAGCGAAATCGGCTCGCGGCCGTACTTCTGAACCTCAACGACCTTCTCGGCGGTCATGTCGAGTTCCTTGGCCAGTTCCTCCGGCGTGGGTTCACGACCCAGGTCCTGCAGCATCTGACGCTGCACGCGAGCCAGCTTGTTGATGACCTCCACCATGTGAACGGGAATACGAATCGTGCGGGCCTGGTCCGCCATCGCACGGGTGATCGCCTGACGGATCCACCAGGTGGCGTAGGTCGAGAACTTGTAGCCCTTGGTGTAGTCAAACTTTTCCACGGCGCGAATGAGGCCGAGATTGCCCTCCTGAATGAGATCCAGGAACTGCATGCCGCGACCGGTGTATCGCTTGGCCAGCGACACAACCAGACGAAGGTTCGCCTCGAGCAGGTGGTTCTTTGCCTGCTGACCATCCTGCGCAAGGAAGTGCAGCTCACGACGCTCGCGACTGGTCATCTCATCGGCCTGGTTCTTCAGCTTGTACTCGGCGTACAGGCCAGCCTCGATACGGCGAGCAAGGTCAACTTCCTGCTCCGCGTTCAGCAGGGAAACCTTACCGATCTGCTTGAGGTAGTCCTTCACCGGGTCGGCGGTCGCACCGGCGACAGTCACCTGCTGAACAGGCTCGTCGGTCTCGTCGGAATCCGAGACAACGAATCCACCCTTGACATGAATGCCGGCGTTGGTGCGTTCACGCAACGCAGCACCCTCAGCGACCTTCGGGTCCTCTTCCTCGGCGTCTTCCTCGGCGTCGGTCACTTCCTCATCGTCGGCGTCTGCCTCGAGATCCGGATCCTCAAGATCTGCGCCCGTGGGCTCGAAGTCTTCCTCGACGGTGTCATCGAGTTCCTCGACGGCAACCTCTTCGACGATTTCCTCGTCCTTCTTCTTGCGACCGCGCGGCTTCTTGGCCGCAGGCTTCTTCGCAGCCTTCTCCACGGCGGCGTCGGCCTTCTTCGCGGTCTTCTTGGCAGGAGCCTTCTTCGCCACGGGCTTATCAGCCTCGGCGGCGTCGGCCTTCTTCGTCGTCTTCTTCGCGGGAGCCTTCTTCGCCGGCGCCTTCTTCGCGGCCGACTTCTTTTCCTCGGCTGGTGCACTAGCCGCGGTGGCCGTGGCCTTCTTGGCGCGCGTCGTCTTCTTCGCGGGGGTCGTCACCTCCGTGGTTTCCTCAGTCGTCGCGGAGTCCTTTGCCGAAGCGCGAGATGCACTCACACGGGTCCCTTTCATTGATGGGCATGCACAACAGAGCCGATTGCAAATCGGCATATCGTTGCCAGTCTAGTGCTTTGCTTCGTAGTTTTCCTGACGGTAGGTGTGAGGATGCCCCGCATTGGCCTCCGCTTCGAGCGCAACCTCAGTTAGAGTTACCTCATGACTCTGAGCGACAGTTTCGCGACGCTGCGTCCGCGCATTGACGAGGCAACGGCCTCGAGCCTCGCCCACCTTCTGACACGCGCCGGCGCATCGTGCCGATCCGAGGAGTTTTCCGAGGCCGTGCTCGCGTCCGTTGCCGGAGGGAAGCGGTTCCGGGCTCTCATGGCGCATATCGGCTACTCGCTCGGGGCAGCAATTCCAGTCGAAGACGTTGCCCTGCCCCACCTCAGCGCAGCGCTCGAGCTCTACCAGGCCAGCGCCCTCGTTCACGATGACATCATCGACAAGGCAGATGAGCGTCGCGGCATGCCGACCCCTCATCGCAGCCTCGCCACCCATCACGCATCACACTCGTGGATCGGCTCATCTTCAGATTTCGGAACACACGCCGCGATCCTCGTTGGAGACTTTTTGTTTTCCGCCGCGACCGCCGCCGCAGACGAGCAGGCGCTCACACTCGACGACAAACGCGCACAGACGTTCGCGCGCCGCTTTGCCGACATGCACGCAGAGGTGGCACTCGGCCAATACCTCGATATCGTCGCCGAGCAGAGCCCTCTGGACCCCGAACGCACGGACGCACTGAACGTCAGTGACGCGCTGGAGGTCGCACTCCATAAGTCGGCTCACTACTCGGTCGTTCACCCCGCAGTCCTGGGAGCCATCTGCGGCGCGCCCACGCTCGACGACGGGGACGCACTCACCCACAGCCTCGAAGAGATCCTGACGCCCTGGGGACTGGCATTCCAGCTACGCGACGACGACCTCGGCGTTTTCGGAGACCCCGCGGTGACCGGAAAACCAGCGGGCGATGATCTGCGCGAAGGAAAGCGCACGGTCCTCCTGGCTCTCACCTGGGAGGCCTCCTCCCCCGCCGAGCGGTCCGCCCTCACCGACGTCCTCGGGGTGGCCGAAGCCTCGGCGACGCAGATCAGCGCGGCGACCCGGATCGTTGCGTCCAACGGTCGCGGCCCCCACGAGGCTGAGATCGCGCGCCTGGTCGCCGACGGGCACGCCGCGCTCGAGGCGTCGACCTTCGACGACGATTCCCGCGAGATGCTGCGCGAGCTATGCTCGATACTCACCGCGAGGCGAGCCTGAGCCCGAGGCGGTGGGTTAGAAGGCCAGCGTCGAGGCGATGCGATTGACCCGGTGATGGCGACCCGACGTCAGTGCATCGATCGGGCGCTCGCCGAGCTCGTCCTGAACGGTGTACAGCCACGCCAACGATTCCTCGGCCGTGAAGCCATCATCCGCCAGGAGCGTGAGCGTTCCCTGCAAGAACGGGAGCGGCTCCCAGCCGTTGACGCCCTTGACGATCACGTCCTGAGGGATGCCACGCGCCCCGTTACCGTCGCGCGCCTCGATAAGGACACGATCGCGGATCAGCTGCTTGAGGCGACGTTCTTCGATGCCGAGGAGACGACACACCTCGTCGGTGGAGAACACGGTGATATCAACACTGGTCATGAGCGCAAGACTACCCCATTCATGCGCCGCACCGAGGTGGGCACTTCCGATAATTTCGCGAAAACTCCCATAGAATCGAGCAAGTGAGCGATGAACAGACATTCGACCAGACGGACCCGTTGATCGGCCTCCTCGTCGACGAACGGTACCGAGTGACGCGCAGGCTCGCGCGTGGCGGCATGGCCACCGTGTACATCGCACAGGACGAACGCCTTGATCGACCCGTCGCCCTCAAGGTCATGCATCCTCACCTGGCGGACTCCCAGGACTTCGTTGCACGCTTCCGCCGCGAGGCACGATCCGCAGCACGCATCGTTCACCCCGGTGTCGTCTCCGTCTTCGACCAGGGTGTCATCACCGGTCAGGGCTTCCTCGTCATGGAGCTCATCGACGGAACGAACCTGCGCCAGCTGCTGCGCGCGCAGGGCGCCTTTACTATTCCCCAGGCCCTGCGCTACACGACCGATACCCTTGAGGCTCTGCGTGCCGCTCACCGCGTCGGCGTGATCCATCGCGACATTAAGCCAGAGAACATCCTCGTTCCAACCGACGGCCCCGCGAAGGTCACTGACTTCGGTTTGGCACGCGCGGCCTCCGAGGTCTCCATGTCCTCGACGGGCAACATGCTCGGAACCGTGGCGTACATCGCGCCGGAAATAGCCACCACAGCGCAAGCCGACGCACGCTCGGATATCTACTCCGTGGGCATCATGCTGTACGAGATGCTGACCGGCACTGTGCCGTGGGCAGGCGAATCACCGCTGCAGATCGCCACCCATCACGTCGCTGATGACGTCCCCAAGCCTTCGGCTTCCCAGCCCTGGATCCCCCGCGAAATCGACGATCTCGTCGCGGCGCTGACGGCCCGCGACCCCGCCTCTCGCCCGGCCGACGCCTCCGAAGCCATCGACCTGGTGACGCGAGCAGCCGCCGCCATTCCGGCCGAGCTGGCGAGTCGGCGCGCAGATATCGCCCCCGCCGACCGCTCCGGCGCCTCTGAAACTACAGCACTGAACACGGAGGTGATGTCCGCACAGTTCACGAGGCCGCTTCCTGCCCCTTCAACCGTCACAACGGTCCACACCTCTGCGCCGATCCCAACGCCCGAGGAGGCGGGCACGACGACAACATACAAGCGTGCAGCCCTGTGGGTGAGCCTGGTCGTCCTCCTCCTCGCGGTGGCGGGAATTGGAGGCACCTGGTGGTGGACCGAATACGGCCCCGGCTCCTACCTGACGATGCCCGCCACCGATGGGCGCCCCCTCGCAGACGTTGAGACCGATCTGGGCGCGATGGGGCTGGCCTTCTCCGTCGAGGAGGAGTTTTCGGACGACGTCGCAACCGGTTCCGTCACTCGCTCCGACCCTGAGGGTGGAACCCCGGTCCATAAGCGAGCCGACGTGCAGCTCTACGTGTCCAAGGGTGTCGACATGAAAACCGTACCCGACGTGGGCGGCAAGACCCAGGACGATGCGAAGAAGGCACTCTCCGACGCAGGCCTGGCCCTCGGCGCAATCACGGACGCCTACTCCGAGGAGGTACCACAGGGACAGGTCATCTCCCAGTCCGCGCCGTCCGGTACCTCGGTACCGCACGACACGGCCATCGACGTCGTCTTGTCCAAGGGACGCGAACCTCTCACCGTACCCTCCCTCAACGGGATGAGCGCGGACGCCGCGAAGAAGGCGATCGAAGGACTCGGCCTCGCCGCAGCGCCCACCGAAGCGTTCTCCGACACGGTCGCACAAGGCCAGGTCATCTCTCAGCAGACCGCAGAGGGCTCCATCTTGCACCGGGGCGACACCGTCGCCTACACGGTATCGAAGGGCCCCGAAAAGGTCGCGGTGCCCGACGTCGTTGGCCGCCAGCGCGACGATGCCAGGAGCGTGCTCGAAGCAGCCGGCTTTACCGTCCAAGAGGAAGCGATTCTCGGCGGCTTCTTCGGCACCGTCCGCCAGAGTGATCCCGCCGCTGGCACAATGCTCAAGAAGGGTAGCGTCGTCACGATCACCATCGTCTGACGCGACGCCGCGTCCGACGCCCACGCATCCAACGAAAGATCCCCGGCCTCGTCATTTGACGAGGCCGGGGATCTACTCGTTCGAGGGATCACTCCTCGTGTGAGGAACCCTGCGCCAGGTACTGAGCAACCTGGAAGGCCATCTCCAGGCTCTGCTGATGGTTCAGACGCGGGTCCACGAGCGTCTCGTAACGGTCCCGCAAGGCCTCGTCATCGATATGCTCACTGCCGCCGATCACCTCGGTGACATCATCACCCGTGAGTTCGACGTGCAGGCCACCAGGCACAGTGCCCGCAGCCTCGTGAGCCTCAAAGAAGCCACGGACCTCATCCATGACCGTCTCAAAACGACGCGTCTTGTATCCGGTCGACGACGTGATCGTATTGCCGTGCATCGGATCGGTCATCCACGTGACGGGGCGACCATCCTTACGGGCGGCTTCCAGCAGCAGCGGAAGAGCCTCGCGGATACGGCCGGCGCCCATACGTGTAATGAACGACAGACGCCCCTCCTCACCATCCGGATTCAAACGATCGATCAGCGACAGCATCTGGTCCGGCGTGGTCGACGGACCAAGCTTGACCCCAATCGGGTTACGAACGCGCGACAGCAGCTCAATGTGAGCGCCCTCCTCGTCACGGGTCCGCTCCCCCGCCCACAGGAAGTGGGCAGACGTGTTGTACGGTTCGCCGGTGCGCGAATCGATCCGGGTCATCGCCGACTCGTACTCGAGCAGCAACGCCTCGTGCGACGAGTACAGGTCAACATCGCGCAGTGTCTCAAAATCGACGCCGGCGGCACCCATAAACTTGATCGCGCGGTGGATGTCCTCCGCGAGCGACTCATAGCGCGCATAGGCCGGATTCGACATGAAGCCCTGATTCCAGCGATGCACCTGACGCAGGTCCGCGTAGCCGCCCTTCGTGAACGCACGAATCAGGTTCAGCGTCGACGCGGCGTGGTTGTACAGCGACAGAAGGCGCTGCGGATCGGGCTCGCGCGCCTCGGGGGTGAACTCGAAGGAGTTCACCGCATCGCCGCGGTAGCTCGGCAGCGTCACACCGTCACGCGTCTCCATGTCGGACGAGCGCGGCTTGGCGTACTGACCCGCAATACGGCCGACCTTAATGACCGGCAAAGACGCGCCGTAGGTCAGCACGACCGCCATCTGCAGCAGGGTCTGAATCTTCAAGCGCACATGATCCGCCGTCGCCTCAGCGAAGGTCTCAGCGCAGTCCCCGCCCATCAGGACGAAGGCCTCGCCGCGGGCAGCCGCACCCATCCACGTGCGCAGATCGTCAACCTCCCCGGCGAACACGAGCGGCGGCTGGCGGCGCAGCTGCGCCGTCACATCACTGAGATGTTCCGCGTCCGCGTAGGTAGGCTGCTGGGCTGCGTCCAGGCCACGCCACGTGTCCCAGGGAGCACGCTCCCCGGACTCGGGTGACCACAGACGCTCGGGGACGCGGCGGGAGCGAGGCTTACGCACAGGCTCACCGCCGCGTCCGGGAGTGATCGAAGGAATCACGCGCAGCGACTCACTCGCCAGCGGGCTCGACGGTCTGGCCGATCTCAGCCATCATCTCGACGAACCAGGGCGCGGTAATGTCGAAGGGCTTGCCGCCCGCGATGCGCGGGAACGGAATGGCCTTCAGGCGGTCACCGTCCTCCTCGTCGTGGCCGATAACGCCGGACTCGCCCTTGAAGGCGCACTCGACTGCGAGGTCGGTCATCGACTTGATGAGGCGCAGGTCATCGGCGTTGGCACGCGAAGAACGCGAGAAGTAGCCGGACTTCTGGACCATGACCTTCTCAGCGTCGATCTTCTCGGCGAACTGCTTGGCGAACCACTGGCCGGGGTTAATCGTGTCGAGCTTGACGTGGCCGAAGGGATCACGCTGGACCTCGCCGCCGGCAGCCTCGATCTCCGCGATGATCTCGGGGACGCCAGCGCCCTCGGACAGGAAGATGTTGACGTTGCCCTGCTCGTCCATGATGGCCTTGAGGCGCTTGGCCTCGGCATCCAGGTCGATCTTCATCTCGGGCAGGAAGATGGCGTGGATGTCCCAACGCTCCTTCGACAGACCGATCGAGGGCACCCACTCCTGGGTCTTGAGCCACTCGTGGTAGCGCTGCGAACCGGCGGCCGTCAGCCAACCGCAGTGGCGGCCCATGATCTCGTGGATGATGAGCATGCGGGGGTTGGAGCGGTGCTCGCCGATGATGTTCTGGGAGTACTCGGAGACCTCTTCAGCCGCGGTCCAGGCGCCCAGGGACTGGCGGATCGGCACAACGTCGTTGTCGATCGTCTTCGGCAGGCCCACGACGGTCAGGTGGTAGTCGTGCTCCTCCAGGTAGGCGGCCAGGTCGGCGGCCGTCGTGTTGGTGTCGTCGCCACCGATGGTGTGCAGGACGTCAACGCCGTCAGCGCGCAGCTGCTCGGCAGCCTTCTGCAGCGGGTCCTCATCCTCGGAGACGAGGCCGCGCTCGACCAGGTTCTTCTTGTTGGTCAGCTTGACACGGGAGTTACCGATCGGGGAGCCGCCGAAACGGTGCAGGACGGCAGCGTGCTTGCGAGCTTCCTCGTCGACCAGCACGTAGTTGCCGGTGAGCAGGCCGTGGTAGCCGTTCTGGTAAGCGATGATCTCAACCGTGGGATCAATTTCGTTGTAGCGCTCGATGAGTCCACCGACGGCGGAGGACAGGCACGGGGCGAAGCCACCTGCGGTCAGCAGGGCAACACGACGGACCGACATGAATGTCACCTTTCTCAGGTTGGTTAGGTACGGCCCCGCGCGTGCATGCACGCTCCGCGTCACCCCGGCTGCCCGATGGGGCTGCCTAGTGCGCGAAGGCGCGCGTGTGCAGGGCACAGTTCATTCTACCCGGCCCACATCGCCTTTCGCCAAGGACACCCGTCCCACGAAACGCGAATGCGTGCCCCAATCGTGAGATGACGGCGAACAGCCATTACTCCTTGTCCGAGGCCTCCTGCTCCTCGCCGCTCTCTTCCTCGGGGGCGGTGGGCACGGGGACGTCGGGGGCGGTGCGCCCACCGGGTGCGGGGCGACCGTTGGAGGGAACGGGCCCCTCGAAAGCGCCCTCTGCTGCCAGCTGCGCCTTGACGTCAGCGGCATACAGGTCCACGTACTCCTGCCCAGACAGGAGCATGAGGTTGTACATGATTTCGTCGGTGATGGCCCGCAGCACGTAGCGGTCCTTGTCGAGGCCGCGGTAACGCGAGAAGTCCAGGGGCTCGCCGATCACCATGCCGATATTCGTACGGGACGGGATCTTTTGGCCGATCGGCTGCGCGGCATGGGTGCCGATCATCGCCACGGGGATAACGGGTGCGCCGGAGAGGAGGGCAAGGCGCGCGACGCCGGTCTTGCCGCGGTAGAGGCGCCCATCGGGGCTGCGTGTTCCTTCGGGGTAGATGCCGAAGAGTTCACCGTCGCGCAGGCGCTTGAGTCCGGCGTTCAGCGCCGCCTCGGACGCGCGGCCACCGGTACGGTCGACGGGGATGGTGCCCACGGCACGCATAAACTCCTTCGTCATCCACCCTTTGAGACCGGTGCCCGTGAAGTAGTCGGCCTTTCCCATGAAGACGACCTCACGGTCGAGCATCATCGGCAGGAAGACGGAGTCCCACACAGCGTTGTGGTTGGACGCGAGAATGGCGGGTCCTTCGGCGGGAATGTTCTCCTTGCCGCGGATCCACGGGTGATAGGCCGCCTTCAGAACGGGGCTGCCGGTCGCCTTGAGAGCCTGATAGAACGCCACTGTCACTCCTGAAGTCTCGACGGGCGCGCGAGCGCGCGAACGAATTAGTATCAACTGTATGACGAAACAGACTCCCGTGCGCGATTGTGGGGAAACCATAGCGCCCGGCGAGTCGGCCCGTCCTTTCGCCCGATCGGTGGTGTCGCAAGCCCTGTCCCGGGCCTCATCCGTCGAGCTACAGCCCAGCCTGGACGCCGTTGGGACCCCGGCCTCGGGCGGACGCTGGGTGATTGTCGACCTGGAAACGACGGGACTCGGAGCTGGCGCGGAAATCACTGAGATCGGCGCAGTGAGCGTGCAAGACGGTGCCATCATGGACGAGTTTTCTTCGCTCGTGAAGCCCTCGCGCCCCATTCCGCCATTCATCACGTCGCTCACGGGGATTACGCCCGCGATGGTCGCGAACGCCGAGCCGATCGCCTCGGTGCTGGAGCGGTTCATGGACTGGTCTGGCCTCGGGACGAAGGGAGGCCCGGTCCTCGTCGCTCACAATGCCTCCTTCGACGTGGGGTTCTTGCGCCGAGCAGCCCGCGCATCCTCCCTCCCGTGGCCTCGCATCCGCGTTGTTGACACGCTGGCTCTCGCGCGCCTCGCGTTGCCCCGCCCGCTCGTGCGTAATCACAAGCTCGGCACGATCGCGTCGTACTTCGGTACCGCCACCGTCCCCGAGCACCGCGCGCTCGGAGATGCACGCGCAACCGCTGAAATCCTCCTGGGGTTCATCGACTTGCTCGCAGGGGCAGGCGCCACCGACGTCGAGGACCTCGTTGCTCTCACCGAACAAGCACCCGCGCGTCGCCCCTCCGCTCCGTCCTTCGTCGCGGACTTACCCACCTCCCCGGGGGTGTATCACTTCATCGATACGGCTGGGGACACGCTCTACGTCGGGTCGGCCTCGTCCCTGCGCTCGCGCGTGAGCAGCTACTACACGAAGGCGGAGAAGCGCTCGAAAGTCCAGCGCATGGTCTCCATCGCCGCGGGCGTGCGCCCCTATCCCACCGCTTCCATTCTCGAGGCGAGAATCCGGGAACTGCGCGATATCAGGGAACTGGCACCACCCTACAATTCAGCATCGACGCGTCAGGGATCCCAGCACTGGGTCATTGCCGAGGCCGACCAACCTCGCGTGGTACAGTCCGTCACGCTCGATGAGCTACCGTGCGCCCTCGGTCCCTTCGGCACGCGCGCGCACGCCCTGCGGGCAGCGAGAGCGATCGAACGCGTCTTAGCCCAGGCCGATCCCGCCCACAGGCCGGAGCTCCTTCACGAGGCCGTGGCCGCATCGACGCTGGCCGTTCCACACACGCTCACCGCGCTCATGGAGAGGCTCTCCTCCCAGGGACTATACGAGCCCGCTGCGGCCGCTCGCGATGACCTGAGCGCCTACATGACGGGCGTCGAACGCGCGACAATGCGACCGATCCTGGCAGCACCGCGCATCGTGTGGGGATCACGCAGAGACGGGGGCGAGAAAGGTTGGATCATGCACGTCGCCTCCCACGGCCGCTATCTCAGTTCCGTCGTCATTCCGCCGCACACCGACCCATCCCCATGGATCGACGTTCTGACGTCCACGACACCCATCGAGACCGACGGCGTCGCAGCAAGCTGCGCGTCGTGGGCAGAAACAGCGCTTCTGTGCGCCGAGCTGGCCCGCGAGGGAACGCGCCTCGTCGAATGGAACGGACCTCTCCCCTGGGCCCAGCCGACGGCCAGCCCGCTATGCGACGGGCGGCTGCGCGAGCTCCTGGCCCACGCAACCGCCCATCGACGTACAGACCCGCGCACCTGACGCAGGTTTTTCCTTATGCGTTCGACGCTTCTACCCAACGCTCGATGAGTCGCGCACCCGAGCCATCGGCCAGCGCACCCAGGGCGCGCTCGACGGCACCGCGCATGCGCTCGGCAAAGTCGGCCTGCGTCACCGGGTTCTCCAGGCCCTCCCAGGCCAGGATGCCGGCACCGACATTGAGCGCGACGGCGTCACGAACGGCATCCGCGCCGCCGCCCGACAGCACATCGCGGGCAACGGCCGCGTTCTCGGCTGCCTCACCGCCGGCGAGATCCTCAATGGAGGACGAGGCCATACCCAGGGACTCACGGGCGTCGAACTCGGTCGGAGTCACCGATCCGCCCGAGACGATCCACACCTGATTCTTGTCGGTGGTGGTCAGCTCATCGAGGCCCGTGTTCGCGCCCCGGAAGACGAGCGCGCTCAGGCCGCGCGAGGCGTAGACGCCCGCCATGAGTCGCGCGTTCTCTTCACGCGACGCGCCGATCGCGCACGCCTGCACGCGCGCCGGATTCGTCAGCGGCCCCAGGACGTTGAAGGCCGTGGGGAAACCGAGCGCGCGGCGCACGGGGGCGGCAAAACGCATCGAGGGGTGCATCTTATTGGCGAACAGGAACGCGATGCCCACCTCATCGAAGACGCGGCGCAGGGCGTCGGCGTCAAGGTCGAGGTTGACACCGAGCGCTTCAATAACGTCCGCGGATCCCGACTTCGAGGTCGACGCACGGTTGCCGTGCTTGACGAGCGGGATGCCCATCGCTGCGAGCACGATGGCGGACATTGTCGAAATGTTCACGGTCTTGTACCCGTCGCCGCCTGTCCCCACGATATCGAGGGCGCGGCTGGGCAGATCGACGTGTGCGGCGTGATCCTGCATGCCATCGGCGAGGCCGTGGATCTCGTCAACCGTGGCGCCCTTCATGGCCATGGCGGTCAGGAAGGAGGCAAGACGCGCCTCACCCAGTTCACCGCTCATCACCTGATCCATCAGCCAGTACGACTGACCGTAATCGAGGCTCTCCCCCGCGGTCAGCGCCTGAATGATCGGCGCCCACTCCTGAGCAGCCATCACTTGGCTCCACGCAGCACGTCGGCGACGGTCTCCTGCAGGATGATCGGGTCGATCGGATCGGCCACAACCGCCGCTGCTCCGGCCCACGTGGCCAGCCACTCGTCCTGCGGGCGCGCGGTCAGGAACACGATCGGGGGAACGCCGTCACGGGTCTCACGCAGATCCTGGGCGACAGACATGCCGCCCTCTTTCTTCGTCTCAGCATCGAGGATCAGCATCGCGAAATCCTGCTGATCGAAGGCGTCACGAACGCCGAAAGCCGTGGCAGCCTCCACCCATTCGATGCGGGGCGTGTCCTTGGAAGCACGCAGTCCGACGCCGTTGATGACAGCTTGACGCCTGTCCTTATCGTCGCTGAAAACCAGGATTTGAACGGTTTCTTCACTCATGGAATCTCCTTGCGTATGTCGGCCAATTCGACGCGATGGCCCCATTCTAACGGGTAGCGGGCGGCTCCCACACTGGGAGCCGCCCGCTCATGGTCACCTGAGTCGGCGTATCGTCACTGCATCGAGGACGTGCCGACGATGTCGACGACAAAGACAGTCGCTCGGTTGGGCGTCGCCGCCTGGCCGGACTGCGCTTCCTGGCCCTGGATCGGGGCGACGATCAGCAGACGAGAACCAATGGTCACACCCGTCAGATCGGCGTCCTTCACGGGCGCCTGGAGGGGAGCCTGGCTCCACGAGGACTGCGTCTGTCCGCTCGCACCGAAGCCTCCGACAACCTGCTTGTACAGGACGGTCTGGTCATCTGTGAGTGCCTCGCCCGAGCCCTTGTAGATCGTGTAGATCTTCTGCTCGGTGGGCGCGGCGACGCTCTCGTCGATTGTCAGAGTCGGCTCGACACCGGGATCACCGGTCACAGTCACACCGGCGGGAAGCTCCTCGCCGGTCGCCGTCGCACCGCTGAGAACCGACTCGTCGGCCAGGTTCTCGGTGGCGACACCCACGATGTCCACGACGAACACGAGGGTCGAGTTCGCGGGGATGTTACCGCGAGCCTGGCCACCGTAGCCAAGGGATGCCGGGATGACCAGCTCGACGCGATCGCCGACATGGGTGTGCGCCAGACCGTAGGTCCACCCCTTCACGACCTGTTCGAGAGAAAACTCGACAGGCTCGCCCTTCTTGTAGGACGAATCGAAGACGGTGCCGTTCCACAGGGCGCCCACGTAGTTCGCCTTGATCGTGGCACCCGGGCACACAAGCGCGCCATCGCCCTGCTTGAGGGTCTTGACGAGGACCTTGTCGGTCGGCTCGCTACCCTTGCCAGCGGCGATCACGGGGGTGTCGTCGCCGGAGATCGACGGGAAATTTCCCTTGCCGCTGCGGTCAACGTTCGCATTCTGGTCAGCGGAATCGTCCGTCGAGCAGGCGGAGTAGTCGATCTCCGCGGGAGCGGAAGACGAAGACGACGAAGCATCGGAGCAGGCCGCGAGCCCGACAACGAGGGCGGCTGCGCCGACGATGGCGCCGAAGCGGCGCAGGGAGGACATCATGGAAAAGTGTTCTTTCGACTCAGTGGAAGGATTCGCCGCAGGCGCAAGTGTTCTGGGCGTTCGGGTTATCGATGGTGAAGCCCTGACGCTCAATGGTGTCGGCGAAGTCGATCGTGGCACCGCTCAGGTAGGGAACGCTCATACGATCGACGACAACCTCAACGCCGTCGAAGGAGCGAATCGCGTCGCCATCGAGGGTGCGGTCATCGAAGTACAGCTGGTAGATGAGACCGGAGCAGCCACCGGGCTGAACGGCAATGCGCAGGCGCAGGTCGTCGCGACCCTCCTGCTCAAGGAGGCTCTTCACCTTCGCAGCTGCGACGTCGGTGAGGATGACCTCGTGGGTGGGAGCCTGAGTTGCGGACTCGGACATGATGCTCCTTTTCGTAACGGATAGACGTATTCCTTTGACACACTACTCCCCCGCGTGGACCACGCGCCACGGCTGGGGTGCGCGCTCAGCGTAACCAGGTGCGAGCGATGCGCCGTCCGGCGTCTTCGAGCATGACGGATCCCTCCGTCTCGAACACTCCGTGAAGCCCCCATTCAGCCTTCTCAAAATGCGAGATGCTGGACCTGCGAGTGATGGCAACGACGGGCAGGGCATGCGCCGCAGCGGCGCTCGTCACACGATCGAGCGTCGACTCTGCGAGCAGCGGCGAGGATAGCTCGGGCTCGGCGACGATCACGAGGTCGCAGCCCTCCATAATGTCGTCCAGATCGAGCAACTGGGACAGGAGATCCCCGGTGGAGACGATGCGCCCACCAATCGCAGCTACGACGGCTCCCACACCGCCGCCGGCTCCAGAGCCACGCAGGCGCGCCGGGTGAACGTCCTGGCCCTCTAAAAGCTGGCGTCGCCCCAGCGGACGATGCGCAAACGCCTGCGTGAGGGCAGCAGTAAGGGCGATATCTTGGTTCTCGAGCGGCTCCAGGTCAGGTGCGACCGCAAGGACCGAGTCGAGGCCCAGCAGTGGACGCGCGGTGGACGCTGCGCACACAAGATCGACGCCCGCATCAGCGACGAGGCCCTGGGCGCGCGTCAGCGCATCGGCAAGCACCTCGGGCCGCCTCGGATCAATACAGCTATCGCCGAGAAGTCCTTCGAGAAAGCCGATGCCGCAGTCCGGGGAAGCGTTGTGTCCCCCCTCAACGATGACCGTCCGCTGCATCCCGAGCGTTTCCGCCACGCACACGCCCGCCTCACGCGACGACGAGGCATCCGTCGGCACGCGCACGAACGAGGCCTGGGAGTGCAACGCAGCCACGGCCTCGTCGAAGGTTGGTCCAGTCCCGACGGGAAGCGTCACCACCGTCGAACTGGGGGCGCCGGTAAGAACGCCCCGAGCGATTGCAGCAAGTGCGTCGCCGGTCGGCGAGGCGGGAATACCCCCGTCCCACCGACCGGCGATAACAACACGACTCACAGGGCCGCCACGCGCGTCAGCAGAAGCGCTTCGGCGAGGATCGCGGCCTTCAGGTCGGAAATCGACTGCGACTCATCCTCCGAGTGAGCGTTCGTCAGCGGGTCCTCAACGCCGGTGACGACGACCTGCGCGCTCGGGAAGATGCGCTGGAAGTCAGAAATGAACGGAATCGAGCCGCCCACGCCGATATTGACCGAGGGAACGCCCCAGGCCTCGGTAAGGGACTCGTGCAGCGCCTTCGTCACGGGGGAGGTCATGTCCGCCTGGTAGCCAGCACCAGCATCCTCGGCCGTCACCTCGACGCGCGCACCGAAGGGCGCGTGAGCGAGCAGGTAGTCGACGAGCTTGGTCTGAGCCTCGACGGGATCAACGCCGGGCACCGTGCGCATCGACAGGCGGAAACGCGTGTGCGGGGCAATCGTATTCGAGGCGTTAGAAACGGGACGCGCGTCGAAACCGATCACCGAGATCGAGGGCTTGGTCCACATGCGGGCGGCGATGTCGCCCGAACCCGCCAACTGCAGGCCCTCGACCATACCGGCCGCAGCGCGCAGCTCCTCCTCCGGCCAATCCACGTCCGCGTGATCCGAACCGCCCAGGCCCGGAACCGCAACGTCACCCTTCTCGTCGAAGAGCGAGGCGATCAGCATCGAGGAGATCGCGACAGAGTCGAGCAGCGGGCCACCGAAGGCGCCCGAGTGCACCGCATGGTCCGCGACGGTCACGTCGACGGTCACGATCGCGTTGCCGCGCAGCGTCGAGGTGACGGCGGGCTCGCCCACCTTCCAGTTCGACGAATCCGTCACGACGATGACGTCGGCGGCAAGCTCATCCTTGTGCGCGTCGAGGAACGCGGTGAACGAGGGAGAGCCGATCTCTTCCTCACCCTCGATGAACACGACGACGTTGACCGGCAGGTCCTCGCCGAGGATCGACAGGGACCCCAGGTGCACCGTAATGCCGGCGCCGTCATCGGAAGAACCGCGCCCGTAAATGCGGTCTCCACGAACCTCCGCCTTGTAGGGATCCAAGCTCCAACGGCTCAGCTCACCCACCGGCTGCACGTCGTGATGGGCGTAGAGCAGAACCGTCGGGGCGCCCTCGATGCGGGGCGAATGCGCAACGAGCGCGGGCTTGCCCTCGGTCCCATCCTCAGCGGTTTCGCGCAGGACCTTGGCATCCAGACCAAGGGCCGCAAAGCGCTCACGAATATGCTCGGCGCTGCGCTCCACGTCGGCGGCGTGCGCAGGATCCGACGACACCGACGGAATCGCAACGAGCTGCGTGAGTTCCTCCAGCAGAGACGGGAAAGCAGCCTCCAGGCGCTCCCTCAAAACGGACGACGACAATGTGTGTGAAGTATCAGCCATACGACCAGGGTAGACCATGGGAGTGCGAGGCGGGCAGGCTATCCGCTAGCCTTGAAGCGTGTTTGGACGAAGCAAGAACAACAACGACGAGACCTCGATGCACGTTGAGCCAGTCTCAACGACGCCCGGCGGCAAAAAAGGCCGCCCCACGCCCAAGCGTAAGGACGCCGAGGCCGCCCGCATCCACCCGCTGGTTCCCAAGGACCGCAAGGAAGCCAAACGTGCCGCACGCGCCGCCCGCAACGCGCGATTCGACGCTGAACAGCGCGCGCTGGTGACCGGCGAGGAGAAATACCTCCCGGCACGCGATAAGGGCGCTGCCCGTCGCTTCGTGCGCGACTACGTGGACGCACGACACTCCTTCTCCGAGTGGATCCTCGCCGTCATGATGGTCTCCATCATCCTCATCATGTTGCTCTCGATGCTCGGCAACAAGATCCCGCTGCAGTACCAGGCCTACCTGCTCTACGGGTCGTCGATCCTCATGTACGGCTCCTTCATCATCACCGCAGTCGAGTCCTTCCTCGTGTGGCGCAAGGTCAAGCGCACGTTTGCGCAAGCACACCCGCGCGACGACATTCCCTCCGGCACCGGGTACTACACCTTCTCCCGCATGATCATGCCGCGTCGCTGGCGCTCGCCGCGCCCCCAGGTTGATCGCGGGCAGTTCCCGAAGTAATTCCCTGATCCATCACGTCGGCCCCGCCCCATTCACATGGTGGCGGGGCCGACGCATTTTATCCACAGGGTCCGTCGCGGCTGAACCTGTATCCACAGGGGTCACCGTCGCGCTGGATTCCACCTCCTTACGCGGGTCATCCTGGTCGTGTCGGAGCATCGGCGCCCCGACAACGACGAGAAGGATGCATCATGCACACGACGACCACACTGCTGCCCGCCTGCGCTATCGGATGTGAGGATGACGAGCCGGCCCCGGAGGGCATGTACGGCCCCGCCCACTGGCTCGACGACCGCGGAATTGCCACTCTCCTCGCCCCCTACCTGTGCGACGGGTGGGACCTGGGAGATTACGCGCGTTTCGCTGACCTCACAGGTACGGATGCGCGGCGCCTCGCCTCGCTCCTGCCCAAGGATGCACGCGAGGATAGACAGAACAACGCGCCTCGGATCATTGACCTGCTGCGCGCTGCCTCGCGCATCGATGGTCTGAGCCTCGAGGGATACGTCATCCGTGCCCCTCGCCGAGACGAACGCGTCAGCATCGACACCGTGCTCGTCCCCGAGTCGGCAATCATCGCACACACCGGTACCCCCATCGACGACGAGCGGTATCCGAGCTACCAGCACTGGCTCACGCTTGCCACGGTCCTCGGGCTTGGCGAGGAGGCAATCCCGCCCGACGAGATGCGCCTCCTCGCTCGAGACGGATCATCCACGCGGTGGTGGTGGGCATGGTGGGACTGATCAACTATCCTAGGAAGCATGATCCGACGCGCGTACAACTGGGCTTTCACACACTTCATCTCACGTTCCGACCCGGAAGATGCACACCACCTGGGTCTGGGAGCAATTTCTCTGGCCGGACGATTCGCCCCGACGCGCGGCCTCATGCGCGCCACACTGGGCTACCTCGATCCCCACCACAGCCCCACCCGGATGGTGAACGGAGTCGAGGTCCCCCTGACGCTGGGACAGCGCCGTCTGCCCTCGCGTCTGGGCCTCGCGGCCGGAATGGACAAGGACGCGCAGGCCGTGCTCGGCATGTGTGCCCTCGGCTACGCCTTCGTCGAAATCGGAACCGTCACCCCGCGTCCCCAACCTGGCAACGACGCCCCGCGTCTGTGGCGCCTCATGGAAGAGCGCGGCCTGCGCAACCGTATGGGCTTCAACAACGCTGGCGCGGACGCAGCCGCGGACAAGCTGCGCGAGCTGCGCTCGACGTCCGCGGGCCGCGCCGCCATCGTGGGCGCCAACATCGGCAAGAACAAGGTGACCTCCGAGGAGGACGCCCCGGCCGACTACGAGTACTGCGCGAAGACGCTGGCCCACTGGGTCGACTTCGTCGTCGTCAACGTCTCCTCCCCCAACACGCCCGGACTGCGTGACCTGCAGTCGGTCGATCACCTGCGCCCAATCCTGCAGGCAGCCCGCCGCGGCTGCGAGGCAGGGGCCCCCGACCGCGTCATGCCCCTCTTCGTCAAGATTGCCCCCGACCTCGCCGATGAGGACATCGTCGCCGTCGTCGAGCTGACGAAGGAGCTCGGCCTGGCAGGTGTCGTCGCGACGAACACGACGATCAACCACGACCTGGGCGAGGGCGGCGTCTCCGGCGCTCCGCTGCTGCCCCGCGCGCTCGAGGTCGTCTCCCTGGTGGCTCGCCACCTCGACGAGGAACAGATCCTCATCGGAACCGGCGGCATCTCCTCGCCCGAGGACGCGCTGCGCATGATCGGAGCGGGCGCCGACCTGGTCGAGGCCTTCTCCGCCTTCATCTTCGAGGGCCCGTCCTGGCCGGGCGAGGTCTCTCGCGCCCTCCAGCGCGCCTGAGGACACCATGATCATCGAACTGACCAGCGCGGATCTGGCCGCAGACTCGCGCCTGGACGACTACACGCGCCTCAAAGACGTCAAGCTTCGTTCCAAGATCGAGCCGGAACGCGGCCTGTACATGGCCGAATCCGCGAACGTCATCGAACGCGCCATCCGCGCGGGCCACCACCCGCGCTCCTTCCTCATGTCCAAGCGCTGGCTGCCCACGCTCGAAGCGCTCATCTCAGAAGCGACGGGCGCTCCCGATGGCGCGCAGGTTCCAGTCTTCGTCGCCGATGAGGACGTCCTGGAACAGATGACGGGCTTCCACCTGCACCGCGGCGCCCTGGCCGCCATGCAGCGCCCGATCCTACCCTCGTTGGACGAGCTACTCGCCACCGCGCGCGGCGGCCAGGGCGCTCGCCGCGTCGTCGTCCTCGAAAACCTCGTCGACCACACGAACGTGGGCGCAGCTTTCCGCTCCGCCGCCGCGCTCGGCGTGGACGCCGTCCTGGTCACCCCGCAGTGCGCCGACCCCCTCTACCGGCGATCCGTGCGCGTTTCCATGGGAACCGTCTTCCAGGTCCCATGGACCAGACTCGAATCGTGGCCCGGGGACATCACGATCCTCCAGAAGGCCGGCTTCACCGTGGCCTCCCTGGCTCTCTCCGACGATTCCGTGTCCCTCGACGACTTCGCCTCACTGCCCGCGCTCCAAGGCCCCGACGCGCGCCTCGCGATGGTCATGGGCACTGAAGGTGACGGACTCGGGCGTCGCACCATCGCAGCCTCCGACTACACCGTCAAAATCCCCATGGACCACGGTGTCGACTCGCTCAACGTCGCAGCCGCATCCGCCGTCGTCTTCTGGGCCACCAGGGGCATTGGGGCGCAGTAACATGTAGTCCGTCGCCCGAGCGGTTCCGCGACCACCGCTGGACAACGAAACGAGGCCGGAGCTGGTTGCCCAGCCCCGGCCTCGTCGTCGTATGTCCGACGGTTCAGCTCATGGATGCGACGATCTCGTCAATGACATCCACGCATTCTTCCCAACCAGACACGGCGCGCGTCGCGTAGCCGGCGGCCTTGACCGGATAGTCGTTGCCTTCCGGATCGAGGCGATCGCCGATAAAGAGCATCTCGGAGGCGGGAATTCCCGTCTCCTCGACGAGCTTGCCCATGCCGTACGCCTTATCGATGCCACGCGTCGTGATGTCGACCGAGGTCGAGCCACCTCCGCGCACATCGAGCTCAGGGACATCGGGCTGAACTGCGTCGCGCAGAGCCGCCTTCTTGGTGCCATCAGGATCCCAGGCACGCTTCGCATCGAGCGGAGCTTCCTGGCCCAGGGCAGAGAAGGTGATCTGCGAGCCACGGTCTTCGATGATGTTGCCCCACGGATTGGACTCCCACAGGCCGAGCTCACGTGCGTGACGCTCAAGCGAGGCAACCGCGCGAGCAGCGACCTCGGGATCCAGGTCGTGCGCATAACGCTCAACCCACGCGCCATCCTCGTAGCGGTAGTAGCGAGTGCCGCAGGTGGGCATCAGGTGCAGGCGCGCGAGCTCCTCATCAGTGGCGTTCAGGTTCTCCAGCACCTGGGTGCGGAACTGGCCCATCTGACCACCGGAGATGATGCACACCTCCACGTGGTCCAACAGGGACCGCAGAGCCACGTCCATGCGCGCGGGCAACGGCGACTTCGAGGGCGCCAGGGTGTCATCGAGATCAAAGGCAACGAGCTTCACGATGCCACCCTACTGCTTCGCAGCTTCGGCGGCTTCGATAGCGCGCTGCGCTGCCTCGGTCTCCTCGTCCGACGGGACCGAGAGAACCTGCAGCATGACGACGGAAGCGACGAGGCCACCCCAGACGAGCAGAATCGTCAGGATCATGAGGGCGATAGCGGGAGCGGTCACTTGGCGCCTCCTTCGATCGAAGCGGTGTCATCGGCGTCGTCAGCGAGAATCTGAGCGACTGTCGCCTGAGTGTCCACGGGGCGGTGCTTCCATGGAATGAGCGTGAAAATCAGAGATGCGATCACCGCAACCGCCACGGAACCCCAGCCGAAGATCAGCACGTAGCTCGTCGGGTACTTGCCGTAACCGTGCGTCAGCAGGTCGACGATGGACATTGCCATCATGACGAAGAGAACGAGCGGGATAACAATGCCGACGAGGGGCTCCCACAGCTTGGGGACCTTCACGCTGGACACCGAGTTGAGGTGGGCACGCAGCACCCCGAGGCGGGGGCCGGCGACCGCGCACAAGACGGCGAACATGATCGCCGAAGACACGACACCAATCGAGTTGATGAAGTTGTCAACAATGTCGAGGTTGTTCAGACCCGAGCGGGTACCGAAGAGCACCAGGGAGATGACGGTGGCGGGAACGCCGAGGACCAGCGCCGAGCGGGCGGGCGACCAGCCGAACTTGTCCTGCAGGCCACCGGAGACGACCTGGAGGAGAGAAAGCAGCGAGGTCACGCCCGCCAGAACCAGCGATGAGAAGAAGAGGACGCCGAAAATCGGGCCACCGGGCATCATCGAGATGATCTTCGGGAAGGTCACGAAGGAGAGGATCGGGCCGGTCAGACCCTCGACCTCGGAGACGCTCACGCCGCCCTGGTGCGCCATGAAGCCCACGGCGCTGAAGACGCCAATGCCCGCGAGGATCTCGAAGGACGAGTTCGCGAAGCCAGCCACGAGCGCGGTGCCGGTCAGGTTCGACTTGCGCTGGAGGTAGGAGGCGTAGGTCAGCATGATACCGAAGCCCACGGACAGCGAGTAGAAGATCTGCGCGAAGGCGGCCAGCCAGACCTTGGGATCGGCGAGCGCGCCCCAGTTCGGGGTGAAGAAGGCGTTGAGGCCCTCAACGGCACCGGGCAGGAAGAGCGCGCGAACGACGAGCGCCAGGAAGAGGATGACAAGCAGCGGGAGGAAGACCTTGTTGGCCGCCTCGACGCCCTTGGACAGGCCGCGTCCGATCACGAAGAGGACGAGGACCCACACGAGCGCGAGGGGAATCATCACCGACCAGGCGGGCGCCCAGGAGAACGTATCACCGGGGACAACCTGCAGGAACGTGTCAGTGAAGAACGTCGTCGGGTCGTCGCCCCAAGCCGCATTCACCGAGTAGATCGTGTACTGCACGCCCCACGCGAGGACCGCGCCGTAGTAGACCATGATGACGAAGCACACGAAGGTCTGGAACCAGCCGATGAACTCGCCGCCTCCGATAATCTTGCGCAGAGCCCACGGCGGTGAACCGCGGAACTTGTGGCCGACCGCGTAATCGAGCCACAGCATGGGGATGCCGACGAAAATCAGAGCGACGAGATACGGGACCAGGAAGGCGCCGCCGCCGTTGGAGTAGGAGACGCCGGGGAAACGCCAGATGTTGCCCAGGCCGATGGCCGAGCCGATGGCTGCCAGGAGGAAGCCTGTCTGGCCGCTCCACGAGTCGCGCGCGCGTGGCGCGGATTTGGATGCGGAGGATGACATGGAGTGAGTTCCTTGCATTCGTGTCTATACGGGATAATTCCCAGCCAGACTAGGGCTGATATACCCAGAAGTCAGCCAGAGTCCACGATACAGAACGTGTTTTTGCACTCTTTTTTACGTAGTCTTGACACTCTGAAGCTGCGCCGGGGGGTGGACGCAAAGCGTCAAACGATGGACGAAACCGTTAGCCCACGAGCCCCAAGGCGTGGAAAAGCGCTGCAATACCAACGACAACGGGAAGCGACGCGAAAGTCGTCACGAGGACCGTTCCCTGCGCGATCCGCTCCCCCGCCTTGGCACGCGTCGCAGCGATGTAGGCGTTCTGCGCGGAGGGCAGCGCCGCCATGATGGTCACCGACATGAGCGCGGGACCGGTCAGACCGAGCAGCATCCCGACGCCGCACGCAATCGCGGGTTGAAGGGCGAGCTTGCCAACGATGGCGCAGTTGGTCGCAGCAATACCGGAATCCCCGGACGCCGAACGTCGATCCACGAGCGAGGCACCGAACGACAGAAGAATCATCGGGGGCGCGGCAGCCCCCAGCATGGACGTCGACACGTCGAGGAGGGTCGGCATCGGCCACCCCACAGCGGAAAACAGGAAACCGCACACCGCTGCGATGACCATCGGATTGCGCGCGACGACCCTCGCAACGCCGACAATCGATGGCCGCTGCCCGGAACCCACCAGGTCGGCCAGAACGAAGAACATCGGCGTAAAGAAACCCAGCTGGAACACCAGGATGGGAACGACCGCGGACGCGTCATTCAGGACATAGACGGCGATCGGGATACCGATGTACGCGCCGTTATTGAGGGACGAGGCCATGGCCCCCAAGGCGATTTCGCCGCGAGTCAGGCGCAGGAAGAACCTGCCAACGAGCGCGAACAGCAGCGCGGTGCCCACACCCGATGCGGCGGCCACGGCGAGCGGAACACCGAAGACTCCCGAGGTCCCAGTCGAGACGATGGCGTGGAAGAGCATCGCGGGGCTAGCCACCCAATACGTTGCCGAGGCAAGCGTGCCTGCGGCCTCGGGGCCGAGTGCACCGCCAAGACGAGCAACCCAGCCAACACCGATGATGAGGGCGATCGACAGGACCGACCAGACGATCGACGCCACGGCAGCAGGAAACCCGTCAGCGCCAGGAGGCCACGGCCTCGTCGACCTTGGTGAGGGCCGACGCAATCGCCATGTGCATATCCAGGTACTGGTAGGAGCCCAGGCGCCCGCCGAAGAGGACGTCCTGCTCCCCCGCCGCCATCTCGCGGTATGCCGCGAGCGTCGAGCGGTCCGACGGCGAGGCGATCGGATAGTAGGGTTCGTCGCCGGGGCGCGCGAATCGCGAGTATTCGCGCTGGATGATCGTATTCGTTGCACCTGCGCGATCACGCTCGGGGTGCAGGTGGGCGAACTCGTGAATGCGCGTGAAGGGCACGTCGCGATCCGAGTAGTTCATGACCGAGCAGCCCTGGTAGTCGGGCACGTCGACAACCTCGGTCTCGAAATCGAGGGTGCGCCAACCAAGCTCACCCGCGTCGTAGTTGAAGTAGCGGTCAATCGCGCCCGTGTAGACGACGGGCACTTGGCCCACCGTCGCCGCCTTCGAGAACTGCGAGGATTCATCAAAGAAGTCCACACCCGTGTGCACGCTGATGCGCGGATGGTCAACCATGTTCGCGATCCACGCGCCGTAGCCGTTCAAGGGCAAGCCCTCGTAGCGATCCTGAAAATAGCGGTTCTCATAGGTGAATCGCACGGGCAGACGCGTGATGATGGACGCGGCCAGCTCACGCGGGTCGGTCTGCCACTGCTTGGCCGTGTAGCCCGCGATGAAGGCGTCGTAGAGGGGGCGACCAATCAGGCTAATCGCCTTCTCCTCGAGGTTGCCCGGTTCACCCGTGATCTCGGCGGCCTGCTGCTCGATGAGCACACGGGCCTCGGCCGGCGAGTAGGCTGCGCCGAAGAACTGGTTAATGGTGCCCAGGTTGATGGGCAGCGGGTAGACGACGCCCCGGTAGTTGGCGTAGACGCGGTGGCGGTAGTCGTTAAAGGCCGTGAATCGGTTGACGTAGGACCACACGCGCTCGTTCGATGTGTGGAACAGGTGCGTGCCGTAGCGGTGCACTTCGACGCCGGTGGCCTCGTCGATCGACGAGTAGGCGTTGCCTCCGATGTGGTCGCGACGCTCGATGACGGTCACGTTCATTCCGAATCGCTCCGCGGCCTCGCGGGCAAACGTCAGGCCAAAAAAGCCCGACCCAACAACGAGCAGATCCACGCTACTCCCCTTTCACGGTAGTCAGGACAATGGTAGCGGCCCCCACCTGCGGGTGCGTCTGCATGTGATCGACGAGGCCGGGGTGTGGACTCGCGCGGAGGGCGAGGCTGCGCTCACATATCCTTGTTGGCATCTGTCAGTACGTCAGGGAGGGTCGGATCATGGTGCGCATCGCCGTCGTCGAAGACGAGGCGCTCTCACGTCAGCTCCTCGCCGACTACCTCGCCCGCTACAGCGACGAAAACGGCGTCACCTTTGACATCACCTACTTCGAGGACGGCGGAGCGATCATCGGCGGCTACAAGCCGGTCTACGACATCATCCTCATGGACATCCAGATGACGAACGTGGATGGTATGACCGCCGCTCGGGCAATTCGCGAGGTCGACCAGGAGGTCATCCTCGTCTTCATCACATCCGCCGCACAGTTCGCGATTCATGGCTATCAGGTGGGGGCACTGTCCTACCTCATGAAACCCCTGCCGTGGTTCGCGTTCTCACAGGAGCTGTCACGGTGCCTTCAGGCCGTTGCTAAGCGGCGCGGAGCCAGTGTCCTCCTCCAATCGGGAACATCAACGCACCGCATCGACGTCGCTGACATCGTCTACGTCGAATCGATCAAGCACCGCCTGGACGTGCACACGGTCTCCGGCACCTACTCGATCACTTCCTCACTGAAGGCCATGGAGGAACAGCTCCCCGGGCACGACTTTTTCCGTTCAAATTCGTGCTACCTCGTCAATCTCGCGCACGTGCGCGGCGTCGCCGACCAGGAGTGCCTCATGACGGGCGGGGACAACCTGCGCATTTCCCGGCCTCGTAAAAAGGCGTTCATGACGGCTCTGGCGAGCTTCGCGGGCGGGATCCACTGACGTGTTCGAGTCCCTCCCCGACATCCCGCGCCTGTTCACCGCCCTCGCGGAGTGGGGCGCCGCCCTCGTGTACGTCTTCGTCGTCGCGCGCTCGGCGTCGTCCAATGCCCTGAACCCGAACGCTGCTATCCCCCGCTGGCGCATCGCCGCTGCGGCCGTCGGCGGCCTCGTGGTGCTCGTCGGCGCCCAGGAACTACTCGGCCACGCTCCCCTGTCCCTGTGGGTGCCCGGCATGATGACGGCTTACGGTCTCATGTGGAGTGTCATCCGTCTGGGAACTGCACTGGACTGGCGCTGGGTGACCCACATGAGCGCACGCGCCTTCATCGTGGCCGAGCTCGCTGCATCCCTGGCCTGGCAGGTCGTCGTCTACTCCCACGCTGACAAACCCTTCTGGCACCCCGCATCCCTCCTCGGATACACCGCGATCTCAGCGACATGCCTGGCCGTCGTCTACTACTTTGAACGCCGCGTCTGCCGCCAGGGAGCGCTTCCCGTCTTGCGCCTCGCAGACCTTGCCTCGGCTGTCTTCATTGGCATCGCCATCTTTGCCCTCTCCAACCTCAGCTTCATCTCAACGGAAACCCCGTTCTCGGGACGCTCCGGCGTGGAAGTGTTCTACATCCGCACGCTTGTTGACCTGGCGGGCTACGCGATTCTCTTCGCCCAGTTTGAGCGCATCCAGCAAAGTGCGACCGAGCGCGAGCTGGCGTCCATCCAGGCCTCCCTCGATGCCCAACACCACCAGTACCTGGCCGCCAAAGAGGACATGGAACAGGTGGCCCGCGCCCACCACGACCTCAAGCACCAGGTCGCAGCAATTCGAGCGGAGCTGGACCCGGAGCGCGCCGCCACCTCATTTGCGGAACTCGAATCCTCAATCGAGCAGATCGGTCAGCAGTACCACAGCGGCAATGCTGTTCTCGACGTTATCCTCACCACGAAGGGGCGCACGTGCGCAGCCGCCGACATCAATTTCACGGCGGTTGCCGACGGCGCGCTTCTAGGCACCATGTCGTCGATGGATATCGCCACGCTCTTCGGCAATGCGCTTGATAACGCAATCGAGGCCTCGCGCCGCGTCGATGATCCGGCCAAACGCCTCATCAAGCTCGCGCTCTTCCGCCAGGGCCAGATGGTGGTCATCCGGGTCGACAACTGGTTCGACGGTCGCCTCAACACGGACGCAGGTGGGCGACTGACGACGATCAAACCCGACACCGTCCGGCACGGGTGGGGCGTCAAATCCATCCAGTGGACGGCCCGCAAGTACGGCGGGCAAGCGGTCACGGACGTGGCCGACCACTGGTTCACATTGACGGTCCTGCTTCCGTCCACACACCCCCAGGAGGACGAATGACGATCATCGACACACCGCGCCTGCGCTTGCGCCCCTGGGGTGATACCGACGCGCCCGCTCTCTTTGAGCTCGCCCGCCATCCCCGCATCGGGATGCTGTGCGGATGGAAGCCCTACAAGCACATCGACGACGCTCACGAGGCTCTGTCGACGTTCCTGGCTGCACCCGACAGCTACGCGGTGACGCTCGCGTCGACCGGTGAGCTGGTTGGTTCGATTGCGCTGCGCATTGACACAGACTCCCCCGAGGCAAGCGTCGCTGACATCGGATACTGGATCGGCGCGCCCTACTGGGGCAACGGTTATGCGACGGAGGCTGGGAACGCCATCATCGACCGCGCGCGGGAGCTGGGCGTGTCGACGATCATCCTGAAGTACTTCGATGGAAACGACGCGTCGCGCCGGGTCTCCGAAAAGCTCGGCTTTACGTGGCAAAGCCGCGAAGAGGACGTGGAATACCCACTCATCGGCAAGCGCCTCACCGTCCACCGGACGGAGCTGGCGCTCGCCGCGCCCTGAGGGTGCGTCTCAGTTGAAGCCGAGGACAGCCGCCGCGACCTTGTAGCCGCCGCGAACGACCTTGGGCGACGCGTGGCGCACGAGGCCGGCGAGCAGGTCCTGGCGCAGGCGATCCGTGGCCTCCGGGTTGATCTGGTCCATCGTCTCCCAGATCTGCTCCTTCAAGGCCAGGTGTTCGGGCGTGCCCGAGAGCTGGGCCATGACCGAGCAGACGACGGCGTTAATACGCAAGTAGTGGACCATGTAGCGCCAGAGCTTGTCCTCGACCTCGGCGCGCGGGGGCAGCGCACGGGTCATGGCCTCGTTCACGCGAGCGAGCTGGTCCAGGCGCGTGATCATGACCTTCTCGTTGACGGACTGGTCGTCGCGCCCAATGAAGTAGTGGTACAGGTCCACGTCCAGGTAGCGGATCGTAGAAATGTAGGGCAGCGGCACGAACGAGTAGAGGTAGTCCACGTAGAACGTGTGCTCGGGCATCACCAGGCCGGACGCGCGCACAACCTCCGTGCGCATCGTCAGGGCATGCATCATGAGGTACTGGTCGTAGCGGCACCGGCGCAGGTCCGCCCAACCGAAGGTGCGACCTCGAGGCAGCACGTTGCGGTAGCGGATAACGGCCTTGTGAGCCTTACCCTGCTTGTCGTAGACGTAGTTGGTGACGAGTAGGTCCAGGTCGCGCCCGGCCTCGCGCTCCTCACGCAACACGTCAAGGACGGCGTTCGTGGCGCGTCGATCCAGCCAGTCGTCGGAGTCGACAACGCGCACGTGCGTGCCGGTGGCGGCGGCGAGACCGGCGTTCACGGCGCCACCGTGCCCCTTGTTCTCCTGGTGGATGACCTTGACGGAGGGGTAGCGAGCGGCCCACTCATCGGCGATCTGCGCGGTAGCGTCCTTCGAACCGTCGTTGACGATGATCGCCTCGAGTTCGTCGCCGTAACCGACGAGCGTCGTGAGCGCCCGATCAAGATAGTCCTCGGAGTTATAGGCGGGCACAATCACCGTCAGCAGTGGCGCGCTCATGGAGTCTCCTCTCGTGAAGTCTGCCAGTAGTCTACTGTGCCTCGCTGACCTGTGTGTCCTTCTCCGAGGGTTCCTGTTTAAAGATCACCTTAAAGATGGGGAAGAACACCCAGAAGGAAATAGCCGCGTTGATGATCATAGTGATGACATCGGCGACAGTCTCGCCGGCCGCGCCCATCGCCGAAATCGCCCACGCGTAGATCGGGTCTTTGTAGAGAACCTGAAGGGCGGCGGCTGCGATCGTGATGACGACGTAGGCGACCGCGTACCAGAAGGCCGCCTTACCCACGGACGAGTTGGACTTGAAGGTGACGTTGCGCTGCGCGAAGAAGTTGATGACCTGCGCGATCAGCAGGGTGATCTCCACGGCGAGGAAATACGCGAGGCCACCGCCGCCCCCGACCGACATCGAGCCTGCCGGGTAGTCGAAGAGGAAGACCGTGTGTCCATGCGAGACGCCGACGGGTAGGAACTGGAACGCCGTGTCGACAAGATTCGTGTGTGCAAACAACGCCTTAAAGGCTGGCATGAGGACCAGCTGCAGCACCGTGATGCCGTTGGAGAGGATAAAGAAGACAATGAACTGCGCGACCGTCGTGTGCTCGGTTTCGAAGTTCTTCCACCACCGGGAAAGAGCCTGCATGGGTGTTCCTTTACGTCAGTTGGGAGTAACGAGGCTGGGGCCGCGTCATCGGGTCTGGTCGAGTTCGCGCTGGGTGGCCTTGTTGGCGCGCGCGTTGGAGAGGTAGCCGAGGGCAGCGCGGGTCAGGCCTCGCAGCGGCCGTCCGTTCACGGCCAGAAGGATCGCATCCACCATGTCGGGGCTGGCCGCACCATTCGTCATCTTGGCGAAGGCACGGAAGGGCATGTTCAGGATGAAGAGAATGTTGAGATCCGGGGTGCCCTTGGCATCGGCCTTGGCTTTCATGGCGTGGAGCTTGCGTCCGGCGACGCGGGCGAGCCAGGTCTTGGCGCGTGTCAGTTCGGACAGCGGATCGGCTGCTCCCAGGTCGTCCGCAGGGTGAGCGGTAGGAATGGTGCGGCCCAGGAGGACGGCGAATTCTCCGTTGGTAATGCCCGAGACGTCGGCGTTCAGGTAGTGACCGAGGGCAGGGTCGATTGGCGAGGGCGTGGTTCCTTCGACCTCAAGGGTGGCGCTCAGCGGCGTGTCCTCCACGGTGTGGCCGACGTAGATCGTCCAGGTTCCGGCCTCGGTCTCCCACGCGCCGCGCGAGGTCTCCCAGTGGCGGAAAGTGTAGCGATCGAAGGGGATGGTAACGCGCACCGACTCACCGGCGGCAACCTCGACCTTTGCGAATCCTTTGAGCTCGCGGGCCGGGCCGAACACGCCGCCGGGCGCGCTTACGTAGAGCTGGACGACGTCAGCGCCGTCTCGCTCGGACGTATTGGTGATCGTGAGAGTCGCGCCCTCCTGGTTCACCTCGAGATCGGAGTACTCGAAGCGCGAGTAAGACAGCCCATAGCCAAAGGGGAAGGCAACGTCGACGCCCGCGGTCGTGAAGTATCGGTAGCCGACGAAGGGGCCCTCGCGGTAGTACGACAGCGGGCCGGTCGCCGGGTACCAGGCAGCGGTCGGATGGTCCTCGTGGGAACGCGCGTAGGTCTCAGCGAGTCGTCCCGAGGGGTTCACGGCGCCGGTGAGGACGTCAAGCATCGCGCCGGCACTACCCTGACCACCCAGGTATCCGTTGACCAGGGCGGGCACGGAATCAGCCCACGGCATCTCGACGCTGGCCCCGCCGGTCAGGACGACCACGGTGCGCGGATTGGCTGCAACGACGGCCTCGATGAGACGATCCTGTCCCTCGGGCAGGCGCATGTGGGGGCGGTCCAGCCCCTCGGATTCGGCGAGTTCGTCCAGACCGACGTAGACGAGCGCGACGTCAGCGCTCGCGGCGAGGGCCACGGCCTCGGAAATGAGGGCGTCGTTCGTTCCCCCATGACGGTCATAACCGCGGGCGTACCCGGTGAGAACGAGGCCTCGGGCATCCTCTCCCCCAGCCTCGAGCAGCTCGCGCGGAGCTTCGGTACGCGTCGGATTGACCTGGGAGGAACCCGATCCCTGGAAACGAGGCGTGTCAGCGAGGTCGCCGATGAGCGCAACGCTTGTGCCCGCGCTCAGCGGCAGGAGATCGCCCTCGTTGCGCAGAAGTGTGATCGCCTCGGAGGCGATGCGCGTGGCCAACTTATGGTGCTCGTCCAGGTCGTAGGGAGTGGGAGCAGGCAGGCCGGCGCTAGCAGCAGCGACGTTCAAGACCTCCTGGGCACGCGCGTAAACATCGGCCGCATCCAATTCTCCAGCCTCAACCGCCTCGACGATCTGACGCGCACCAGCAAGGCCGGGGGCGGGCATCTCGAGGCTACCGCCGGCGCGCACCGCTGCGACGGCGCTGTTCGAACCACCCCAGTCGGAGACGACCATGCCGTCAAATCCCCACTCGGTGCGCAGGATGTCGGTCAGCAGGTGCTTGTTCTCGTGGGCGTAGGTACCGTTGACGAGGTTGTAGGAGCTCATAATCGCTCGCGGCTTGGCGCTTCGGCACACGATCTCGAAGCCGGTCAGGTAGATTTCACGCATCGTGCGCTCGTCCACGATGGAATCCGACGCCATGCGACGCAGCTCCTGGGAGTTGACGGCGAAGTGCTTGGGGCAGGCGGCGGTTCCCGTCGATTGAATTCCCTGGACGAGGCCCGCAGCCATGCGTCCGGCAAGGATCGGGTCCTCGGAGAAGTACTCGAAGTTACGTCCGCACAGGGGCGAGCGCTTGATGTTGAGGCCCGGACCGAGCAGGACGTCGACGCCGAGGCACCTCGCCTCCAGCCCGAGCGCCTCGCCCATCTCGCGGGCCAGGTCAGGGTTCCAGGTCGCGGCAACGGCAGACGCTGTCGGGAAACAAGTCGCCTTCTCGGACTCGGCAATGCCCAGGTGGTCGGCGTCGCCGAGCTGGCGGCGCACGCCGTGCGGGCCGTCACTCATGACAAAAGAAGGAACGTTTGCAGCGGGAATAGCGCGCGAGTCCCAGGCGCTTGCTCCCGACAGAAGGGCCGCCGCCTGCAGCAGCGTCAGCTCATTGGCGTCCGTCAGTGCTTGGTGTTCCATCGTCGTGAACTGCCTTTCGTGCTCCATCGCGGGTATCGTCGATGATTCTAGTGTGTGCCTTCCTTGCGCTGAGCAACCGACCGTGCGCATGATTTGTCGTTTGCGAGGCCCGTTCTGCATATTCGAGGCCATTTCTTCCCTGAGATAAGATTGCTCTATGACGAACACCGACGGTTCTGCACAGGCATGCAACGAGGCTGACTCTCCCCGCGCGGTCTTCGTCGACATCGACGGAACGCTGTGCGATTCACGCCAGCGCATCCCGCGCTCAGCGATCGACGCTCTGCACGAGGTCCAGAGCAACGGACACCGCCTCTTCGCCTGCACGGGGCGCTCGGCACCCGAGGTCTACCCTCGCTTCTGGGACGTCGGTTTCGAAGGACTTGTCGGAGGTGCGGGCGGATACGCCCGCGTCGGCAACCGGGTACTCGTCGATGAGCGCATGCCCCGCGAGCACGTCGAGGTCTTGACGGCCCTGTGGGAGGAGCTCGACGCCTTCTACATCTGGCAGGGGCCCGACCAGATGGGCCCCTCCGATGGCTATCTCGACTTTTTCGTCCCCAGGGCGGGCGCACACCCCGAGGACTGGATCGAATATGCCCAGTCGATCACGCCCTTCATTGTCGACATTGACGGCGGCGCCTTCACGAAGGTCACCGCGTACGTGCCACCCGAGAAGGCCTCGTTGGAGCGAGTGACCGCTGCACTGCCGACCGGATACCGTGCGATTATCGGCTCGGTGGGAGCAGCAGGCTACGTGCCTTTCGAGGTTGTGCCCGCCCACTTGTCGAAGGCCGTCGGTATCAGGGCGGTCTGCGAATACATCGGCATTCCCCTCTCCCGCACCGTTGCACTTGGCGACTCCAACAACGACGTCGAGGCCGTGGACACCGCCGCGCTCGGCATCAGTATTGGAAACGGATGCGAGACCCTCGTGAAGGTCGCGGACATCGTCGCCCCCAGCGTCTCCGAAGATGGACTCGCGTGGGCTTTGAGTGCCGCCGGGCTGACTGGACACAACCACACGAGGGGCTCCGGCCTCGGCGATACGCAGTGAGCGGATCACTGCAGCGCTGGCTGCACCATCCCCTCACCCGCAACTCCGCCTTCATGCACCTGTGGGCGGGCCAAACTGCGGCGCAAGTGGGCTTCCAGGTCGGCACTCTCGCAACATCCGCGATCGCGATTACCGTCCTACATGCGAGCGAAACGCAGATCGGTATTCTGTCAGGCCTGCAGACGCTGGCTTTCCTCATCGTCGGGCTCCCCGCAGGCGCGTGGGTGGACGGCTGGCGTAAGCGCCACGTCATGATCACTGCGAACCTCGCGCGCATCGCAGCGCTCGTCTCCATCCCGATTGCCTATGCCTTCTTCTCTCTCACAATCGCCCACCTCATGGTCGTTGCCGCACTCCTCGGCCTGTCCACCGTCTTCTTCGACGTCGCTTATCAGTCCTACGTGCCCATGATCGCCTCAAAGCGATACATCGGAGCTGCGAACGGACGCCTCGAGGCCTCCTACCAGGTGGGGCGTGCGGGCGGGCCGGGCTTGGGCGGCTGGCTCCTCGGTGTGCTCGCCCCTCCCCTGGCCTACCTGCTGACGGCATCGACCTATGTGTGCTCGACGTGGGCGATCTGGCGCATCCGCACCCCCGAACCGCGTCCTGCTCACTCCGATGCGTCCCTTCGTTCTCAGATTGTCGATGGGCTCTCCTTCGTGCGCGGACAACGCCTCCTCTTTCCGCTCTTTTCATGCATTGCGTGCGCAGCGTTCGCGGGGGCGGGCATTCAGGTCCTCCTCCCCATCCTGGTCCTGCGAACCCTCGGCATGAGCGCCACACAGCTCGGCCTCTTACTCAGCGCGGGTGCGCTCGGCGGTATCCTCGGCGCTCTCACGAGGCCGGCGTGGATCACGCGCCTGGGAATCGGGCGCTGCATCGTCATCACGAACATCGTTGGCGTTTCAGCACTCCTTGCCCAACCCGCATCGGTCCACGTCCCATTCGCCGCCGCGTGGGTCATCGCCTGCTCCGGCGTCATCTCGTCGTATTTCATCACGATCTACAACGTCACCCAGATGAGCCTCCGCCAGGAAATCTGCCCGCCCGACATGCTCGGACGAATGAATGCGATCTTCCGCTTCGCGGTCTGGGGAGTCATGCCCCTCGGATCCTTCGTCGCGGGCATCATCGCGTCATGGGTAGGCGTCGAGGCAACCATGTACATCTTTACCGCAGCGTCGATCGCGGCGGGCATCGCCATGGGCTTCACACCTGCAGCACGCATTCGAGGAACGAGCGCCGCCGACGTCTCATAATGTGACGCGCTCGGTAGGCGCAAGAGTGTCTATTCGCGCACCGTCGCGATACCATAAGTGTGAGGCAAACCGCAGCGGTTTGGGTCATTGAGCCAAGGAGGACACCATGGACACCGCAACGACCATCATCGAAGCCCTGGGCGGCTGGGACAACATTTCCAACCTGGAAGCGTGCATCACGCGCATCCGTCTCGATGCGGCCAACACCGACCTCATCGACGAGGCGAAGCTGCGCGAGGCCGGAGCCTTCGACGTCGTCATCGTCGGCGACGCGGTTCAGGTCGTCATGGGTCCCGACTCTGAGGACCTCGTCGAACAGATGAACGCGAGCCGGTGAGCTTCCTCGTCCGCGCACCTTTCGCCGCACACATCCTGCCACTCAGCAACGTACCTGACGCGGTCTTCGCCAGTGGCGTCGTTGGAGATGGCCGCGCACTTCTTCCCAATGCCGACGCATCGTGCATCACGGTACGCTCCCCCATCGCCGGCGTCGTCACCAAGCTCAAGTCACACGCTGCGATCGTTACCTCGACGCGCGGGGTGTCCGTCCTCATCCATCTGGGGATCGATACTGTGGGACTGCGCGGAAAGGGTTTCGCGCCCCTCATCGATGAGGGAGACATCGTCGACGTCGGCAGGCCCCTCATCCACTGGGACCTGGCGCCAGTACAGGAAGCACACCTCTCCCCCTGCGTGCCCGTCATCGTTGTGAACCCATCGGGCCTGCAGGTATGCCCAGAATATGACGAGGACGCCGCCTCGGTGGACGCACTCGCTCCCCTGTTCTCAACTCCGGACGGTGAGTAATCACTACTCCGACCAATGAGCCCCGCGACTCTCTCGAGTCGCGGGGCTCATTCGCAGGAACGTTGGGCCTCGTCAGTTGACACTGCCGCGCAGCAGCGCGAACAACGAGGTGAGGCGCTCATCCGCGGGCAGCTCCTCAATCGGCACCTCGTCCCCGTTGGAATCACACAGCGGCACGCACCAGTTCGGATACAGATCCGCACCCGTACCCGGCATGTTCTGCGGACGCACATCCCCAACCGCATCCACGAGCGACGCGACGACAAGCTTCGACGGTGTCTGCGCGACGTATCGGTACAGGCCCTCAACAGTCTCGCGCTCGCTGGGCTGGGCACCGTCAACGCAACCGTACTCAAGCAGGCGCGCATTCATTTGCTCCAGCTCGAGGCGATCACCGGCACGCACCGTCTCAATATCATCCGTCAGCAGACCGAGCTCGGAACGCAGGGTCGTCTGAATGCCACGAATGTAGCCGAGCGTCGGCGGCAGGTCATGGATATTGACGGCTGCCAGCGCGCGGTCACGGTAGTGCTCGGGACGCAGCGGCCAGCCGCCACCCTCCTTCTCGAACCACACGACGGACGTGCCGAGGACTCCGCGCTCACGCAGGTAGTCACGCACCCACGGCTCGACCACGCCGAGATCCTCGCCAATAACGACGGCACCCGCGCGCTGAGCCTCCAGCAGGATGACGCCCATCATGGCCTCGTGATCGTAGTACACGTAGGTCCCCTCGGTGGCGGAGCACCCGTCCGGGATCCACCACAGGCGGAACATACCCAAGATATGGTCGATACGCACGGCGCCAGCGTTAGCCAGGGCGGCACGGACCATATCGCGCAGTGGCAGATAGCCCGACTCCGCGAGACTACGCGGCGACCACGGCGGCTGCGACCAGTTCTGCCCCTGCTGAGAGTAGACGTCCGGCGGAGCACCCACACACATACCGTTGGCGAAGAGCTCGGGACGGCTCCACTTTTCGGAACCGTAGCCGTGCACGCCGACGGCCAGGTCGGCCATGATGCCGATCTCCATACCGACCTCGCGCGCCACGTGCTGCGCGTGCTCGAGCTGCTCGGCGGCAACCCACTGGCACCACTGGTAGAAGTCAACACGGTCGGCCAGCTCGAGACGTTCCATCTCGACGCGAGGCGCGGAGGAACGCGCCAGGTCCTCGGGCAACTCGATCGTGCCCTCGCGCTCAACGAGAGCGCACCAGAGCGCGTAGTTGGACAATTCCGAACCGCCACGTTCGATGAAGTGATCCAGCTGGCTCTGGCGATGATACGAGCGAGGAGCCGCAAAGATCAGTTCGAGAGCCTTACGCTTGGCCTCCCAGGAACAATCACGATCGATCAGGTCCTCACGACTGTCGAACTGGCGGGTTTCGTCACGCAGCTGCTCGATAGCCTCGCGAGAGGCCTGCGACAGGGATGCGAACTCTTCGATGTTCTCAGGGCGAATGTAGATCGGGTTGAGCCAGCGACGCGACACCGGCAGGTACGGCGAGGTCTCCAGCGGAGAAACCGGCTGGGATGCGTGCACCGGGTTAATGAGCAGGAAGTCTGCACCCTTGTCCGCACAGATGGCTGCAAGATCCGCGAGATCGGCCGCATCTCCAATACCCCACGAAGAAGCCGAACGCGTCGAGTACAGCTGAGCGTTGACACCCCACGCACGACGCGAGGACTCCAGGAGCGGCAGCGAGAGCGTATTGGGAACAATGATCAGGGTTGCAGACTCTACGTGGCCGCCCTCAACCGTGGCCACGAGACGATGCCAGCCGAGAGGCAGCCAGTGCGGCACATCAAAGGTCGCACGGCCGACGAGCTCGCCATCGATCATACGGGGCGGAACGTAGCGATCCACCTGGTCACACGCACCTTTGCGACCATCTTCGAGCACCCACTGGACGTTGACCCACGAGCCGTCTGGCACATGCACCGGGAAGAGGTACCCGCCGCCCTGGCGGGCGACAATCGTCGGAGGGAGGGTACGACGCCATTCGCGCTCGTCGGTGATGCGCAGCGCCTCATGAACATCCCCCACCGTGGAGGATTCATCAAGGGGCAGGCCGAGAGCACCCAGGACCTTGAGAAGGGTGGAGGCGCTGACGCCCACCCAATTCCCGTACCAATCCCAGAATCCGGTAGCAACGCCATTAGCATCGGCGATACGGCGCAGCTCATCGATGTTGTCAGATGCGGGAGCGTGAATATCCACAGAAAAGCCTTCTACGTTGCGGGCTGATGACACCATTAATACTAGGCGTGGACGCGTTGCGACAAAGACTTGGTGGACGTGTCATGGGCCACGCGTGAAAGAATTGAGATCATTGCCGCCGCTACATCATCCGACTGGGCGCCACACACGATCTGGACAACGTCACCGGAACGTACGACGGCCAGCACGCCATCGACGCGCAGCGCTGCCTCGTCAACGTCTCTCTGAGACTTCACCTGAATTCGGATGCGCATCGTGCAGGGTTCAACCTCGACGATATTGAGGTGTCCACCCAGCGCGTCGATGAGCGTTTGTTCAATCGCCATCGGAGCCCCTTTCGCGCGGTCGAATACTTGCGATACGTGTCACATAGTAGATGTGACCTGCGCAAAAGGCAAGTGGCATCCGCTACATGAACAAATGTCCGCCGATCACACATGACAGAAGCGAAAGTTCCCGCGAGCAGCTACAATCCCCCAGCCTGTCAAGCACAGACTTCTTCCAGATTGGCACAACGACCAGATATTGCGCTTGCCCACCAACACACAACTGGGGGGAGGACCTTTCGGCCCTCCCCCCACAGCCAATGACGCGATTCAGTCGCGCGTCAGCTTACGATGCGTCACGCGATGCGGGTTCGCGGCCGCCTCGCCAAGGCGA
The DNA here is from genome assembly GCF_030217285.1 of Pauljensenia sp. UMB3104. Classification (NCBI taxonomy): domain Bacteria; kingdom Bacillati; phylum Actinomycetota; class Actinomycetes; order Actinomycetales; family Actinomycetaceae; genus Pauljensenia; species Pauljensenia sp. UMB3104. Next base: position 73,082 of record NZ_JASONN010000007.1, read on the forward strand.
GCGACCTTGTTCTTCTCATACGCCTCGAAGTTACCCTCGAACCAGTACCAGCTATCCGGATGTTCCTCGGTCCCCTCCCACGCGAGGATGTGGGTGGCGACGCGGTCGAGGAACCAGCGGTCGTGGGTGATAACAACGGCACAGCCAGGGAATGCAAGGAGTGCATTTTCCAGCGAGCTCAGGGTCTCAACGTCAAGGTCGTTCGTCGGCTCGTCAAGCAGGAGGAGGTTACCGCCCTGCTTGAGGGTCAGAGCCAGGTTCAGGCGGTTGCGCTCACCACCGGAGAGCACACCGGAAGGCTTCTGCTGATCCGGCCCCTTGAAGCCAAAAGCAGAGACGTAGGCACGCGAGGGCATTTCCACGTTACCCACCTGAATGAAATCCAGTCCGTCGGAGACAACCTCCCACACAGTCTTGTCCGGATCAATACCGGCGCGCGTCTGATCAACATAGCTGATCTTGACGGTCTCACCGATCGTCAGTTCGCCGCCATCGAGGGGCTCGAGACCGACAATCGTCTTGAACAGCGTGGTCTTACCAACGCCGTTGGGGCCGATGATGCCGACGATACCGTTGCGCGGCAGCGAGAAGGACAGACCGCTAATGAGGGAACGGTCGCCGAAGCCCTTCTGGAGATCCTTCGCCTCGATAACGACGCTACCCAGGCGCGGGCCCGGCGGGATCTGGATTTCCTCGAAGTCGAGCTTGCGAGTGCGCTCGGCCTCGGCTGCCATCTCCTCGTATCGAGCCAGACGGGCCTTCGACTTGGCCTGGCGCCCCTTTGCGTTGGAGCGAACCCACTCGAGTTCTTCCTTCAGACGCTTGGCCAGCTTGGCATCCTTCTGCCCCTGAACCTCGAGGCGCTTCTCCTTCGTTTCCAGGTACGTGGAGTAGTTACCCTCGTACGGGTACAGATGACCGCGGTCGACCTCGGCAATCCACCCGGCGACATGGTCGAGGAAGTAACGATCGTGGGTCACGGCAATGACCGCGCCCGGGTAGGACGCAAGGTGCTTCTCAAGCCAGAGCACACTCTCGGCGTCGAGGTGGTTCGTGGGCTCGTCGAGCAGGAGCAGGTCGGGGGCCTCAATGAGGAGCTTGCACAGCGCCACGCGGCGACGTTCACCACCGGAGAGCACAGAGACAGGCTGGTCCGGGGGTGGGCAGCGCAGCGCATCCATGGCCTGGTCGAGCTGAGAATCGATATCCCACGCGTTGGCAGCATCGATCTCGGTCTGCAGCTTGCCCATTTCCTCCATGAGCGCATCGAAGTCCGCGTCGGGATTCGCCATCTCTTCGGAAATCTCATTGAAGCGCGCAAGCTTGCCGAAGATGTCGGCGGCGCCCATACGAACGTTCTCGATGACGGTCTTCGTGTCGTCGAGGATGGGCTCCTGCATCAGAATGCCGACCGTGTAGCCGGGGGTCAGACGGGCCTCACCATTGCTGGGCTCGTCCAGACCAGCCATGATCTTCAGGATCGAGGACTTACCGGCACCGTTGGGGCCGACCATACCGATCTTGGCGCCCGGAAAGAAGCTCATGGTGACATCGTCGAGGATGACCTTGTCACCGATGGCCTTGCGAGCCTTGATCATCTGATAAATAAACTCCGCCACGTTACTCCGTTCGAGTGGTTCGGGCGCGCCTATGCGCGCGTGTTCACCCCTATGGTACCGACCCGGTACGGGCCGATGAGCCGCACAGCGGGATGCAGGGGTCGGTGATCCTCATCTCAGCGCACTATTTCGCGGATTTCCCACCTTCCGCTTTCCGCAAGGCTTACGCGATGGTTACGGATGCGTAGTGATTTGTCGAAAACTATTCCAATTTTTTAAAAAACGCATGCGTAGGTTTGATTTTTAAGACAAACTTTTAAGTAACCGGGGACGAGTGTCCCCACTGTCAAACAGCATCACCCGGAGGGAGGAACGCCGTTGGATACGCCCGAACGCCTCACCATCGACGGCATCAGTGCGCTGATCTATCACGTCCACTCCACCCCCTCGACAAACGATCTGGCTACTACCCTCCTCGCCGACACAGCGACGCCCACCCCGCATCTCACAACAATCATCGCCGATTGCCAAAGCGCCGGGCGCGGCCGCCTCGGACGGACGTGGATAGCCCCCGAAGGCCAGGGGCTCCTCGCCTCCACCATCGTCTCTGTCCCCACCTCAGTTCCTACCGACCAACTCGGATGGCTCGTCTACGCCTGCGGCCTGTCTGTTCGCGACGCGCTCGCCCGGCGCCTCGAACCTCTCGGCCACAGTGCCTGCCTGAAATGGCCCAACGACGTCCTCGTCGACGGAGAACGCAAGATCTGTGGCATTCTCGCTCAGCTCGCCCCGGCCTCGTCCCCATTCACGACCGCAGTCATCCTCGGCTACGGCATCAACGTTGCCCAGCGCCCCGACAACCTTGCCACCGAGCAAGCGACCTCCCTGTACGCCGAGGGCGACGATGAGGCAGCCCAGGCAACCACCGCCGTCACGCGGGCCGTCCTCGCCGACGTGCTGTCCGGACTTGAGAAGCGAGTCCGCGCCCTCATCGCCCACGGCAACGCCCACGACAGTGGCCTCGCGAACGAAGCAGCGAGTGCCCTTGCCCTCCTTGGCCAGCGCATTGCCCTCGCCGAGCCGACAGACCCCAGCGGGCGTGTGGCACTGGAGGGCGTGGCTGTCGCGCTCACGTCAAGTGGCTCACTGCTGGTGCGCACGGATGACGGTCGCACTCACGACATTAATGCCGGGGATGTCCTGGCTACTGGAATTCCTCTGACAACCGCTCACGACACCAAGGAGAAGCGTGCGAACAATTAATCGAATCCTCGTCGCTAACCGTGGAGAAATCGCTTTGCGCGTGTGCCGCACGGCCACCGATATGGGCATTTCCACGATCGCCGTCTACGCCGATCAGGATATGGCCGCACCGCACACGCGCGAGGCCGACGAGGCGCTGTCCCTGGGCGGTGACGATGCTGCGTCGACGTACCTGAATGGTGAGAAGATCCTGGCGATTGCGCTGGAGACCGGCGCGGATGCGATTCACCCGGGCTACGGATTCCTGTCTGAGAACTCCGATTTTGCGCGCGCCGTCGAGGACGCTGGTATCGCGTGGCTGGGTCCCGCCTCAGACGTGATCGATGCTCTGGGGGACAAGATCAAGGCTCGTCGCGTGGCCGAAGCCTGCGGTGTTTCGCCGGTCCCCGGCGTGTCTGAGCCCGTCACCTCGCGCGAGGAGGTCGAGGCGTTCATCGCCTCGGCCGGTTACCCCGTGGTGCTCAAGCGCGCCGACGGCGGCGGTGGCCGAGGCATCAGCATCATTCGCTCGCAGGCTGACTTGGACCTGTTCTTTGCTCGTCACACGGACGCAGACGACCTGGGTGCTCACTTCGTCGAGCGCTTCGTGGAGGTCGCCCGTCACGTGGAGACGCAGTCGGCGCGCGACTCGCTGGGTAACTTCCACGTCATCTCCACCCGTGACTGCTCCGTGCAGCGCCGCAACCAGAAGCTGGTCGAGGAGGCGCCCGCGCCGTTCCTGCCCGAGGGTGCACACGAAACGCTCGTGAACGCATCGCGCGCACTGTTCGAACACGTGAACTACGTTGGCGTGGGCACGGTCGAGTTCCTGCTGGAGCCCGATGGCAACATCTGGTTCCTCGAGGTCAACCCGCGCCTGCAGGTCGAGCACCCCGTCTCCGAGGAAGTCACGGGTATCGACCTGGTGCGCGAGCAGATCCGTATCGCGCAGGGACTGCCGCTCACCACTCCCCCGGAGCCTCGCGGTCACTCCTTCGAGTTCCGCGTGACCTCGGAGGATCCCTCGAAGGATCTGACCCCCACCGCAGGCCGCCTCGACGAGGTGCACTGGCCCCTGGGACCCGGCATCCGCCTGGAGCTCGGCATCGATGAGGGCGATTCGGTCCAGACCGCCTTCGACTCGATGATCGCCAAGATCATCGTCACGGGTGCCGACCGCGAGCAGGCTCTGGCTCGCTCACGCCGCGCGCTGGCCGAGTTCTCGGTGCAGGGTGTGGCCACGCCGGTGCCCGTCTACCAGGACATCATTAACGATCCTGACTTCTGCGGAGTAGGCGGATTCAACGTCTCGACGCGTTGGTTCGAGACGACGTTCATGCCCCAGCACGACTACTCGGATCTGGCGGTGCCGGCCGAGGCCTCGTCGACTGCTGATCTGCCGCGCCAGACGTACATCATCGAGCTGGATGGACGCCGCGTGTCCCTGACTCTGCCGGCGGGCATGTTCAACGCGCCGGCGGCTCGTGCCCCGCGCCCGCCTCAGCCGCTGCGCTCCTCCCCGCGCCGCGCAAGCGCATCCGCCGTTCAGGCTGGGCCCCACCAGGGCGCCCCCGGCGACATCGTTGCCCCCATGCAGGCCATCGTCGTTGCCCTGGCCGTCTCCGAGGGTGACCAGGTCGAGGAAGGCCAGCTCGTAGCCGTCCTCGAGGCCATGAAGATGGAAAAGCCGCTGCTCGCTCCCCGCGCCGGAACCGTCACCTCCCTGTCGATCAAGCAGGGTGACACCGTGACCGCGGGTACCCGCATCGCCCACATCGCCACTGAAGAGGAGGCACGATGAGTACACCCAGTCCGCTCACGCGTGACGGCTTCATTCAGGCCCAGGACGCAATCGCTCAGGCCGCCGAAGAGAAGGCCGCGCAGCGCCAGCACGCCAAGAAGAAGCTGACGGCCCGCGAGCGTCTGTCCCTGTTCTTTGACGATGGCGTGTGGCATGAGGTCGGTCAGTTCATCGGTGGGTCGGTGCGTGAGGGCCGTATCGGTTCGGCCGTCGCCGCTGGTTACGGTCGCGTGCAGGGGCGCATGGTCGCTGCCTACGCTCAGGATTTCTCGGTTCTCGGCGGCACGCTGGGCAAGGTTGAGGGCGACAAGATCGTCGATCTGATTGACCGTGGTATTCGGATGCGCATTCCGATCGTCGGTATTCAGGATTCGGGCGGCGCCCGCATCCAGGAGGGCGTCGTCGCCCTGGCCCAGTACGGCCGCATCTTTAAGAAGACGTGCGAGGCCTCGGGTCTGGTTCCCCAGATTTCGATCATCCTGGGCCCTTGCGCCGGTGGTGCCGTCTATCAGCCTGCCCTTACCGACTTCATCGTGATGACGCGCGAGAACTCGCACATGTTCGTCACGGGTCCGGATGTCGTCGCGGCGACGACCGGCGAGAAGGTGACGCTTGATGAGCTGGGTGGCGCGGCGATTCACAACTTCCAGTCGGGCGTCGCCCACCATATGGCCGATACGGAGGAAGAGGCGATCGACTACGTGCGCTCGCTCCTCGACTACCTGCCGTCCTCGTGCGAGGTCGCGCCTCCCAAGTACGAATACATTCCCAACCCCGAGGACGAGGCGGCGGCCCGCGCGGTTGCTGATCTGGTTCCGACGTCGGCGCGCCAGCCCTACGACGTACGCGACGTGGTGCGTTCCCTCGTGGATCACGGCGAGTACGTGGAGATTCAGGACCTGTTCGCTCCCAACGTGACGATCGGTTTCGCGTGCGTCGATGGCCAGTCGGTGGGTATCGTCGCGAACCAGCCGATCAGCGATGCGGGCACGCTCGACGTGGATGCCTCGGAGAAGGCCGCTCGTTTTGTTCGCTTCTGTGACGCCTTCGGGCTGCCGATCGTGACCTTCGTGGATGTTCCCGGCTACCGCCCGGGCACCGAGCAGGAGCAGGCGGGCATCATTCGCCGCGGCGCGAAGGTGATTGTCGCCTACGCGAACGCGACCGTCCCCATGGTCACCGTCATCCTACGTAAGGCCTACGGCGGCGCCTACATCGTCATGGGTTCGAAGTCGATCGGTGCGGACCTTGCGTTCGCGTGGCCCGACGCGCAGATCGCTGTCATGGGTGCCGAGGGCGCGGCGTCGATCATGTACCGCCGCGAACTGGCTGCCGCCCGTGAGAACGGAACCTTCGAAGAGACGAAGGCCGAGCTTGTTGCCCGATACGAGGAGGAAACCGTCAACCCCGAGGTGTCCGTCTCCTCCGGGCAGCTCGACGCCATCATCGCCCCCGCGGATACCCGACAGACCATTATCGATTCCCTGCACCTGCTGGCCTCCAAGGACCAGCGTGCGCCCCACGTCAAGCGTCACGACAACGGTCCCCTGTGACCCGCGTCGTTTGAGAAGAATTGTCCCCGAAGGAAAGTAAGAACATGTCGTTTGTGACCTCCCTGAATGAGACCCCCTACGCGCTGACCTTTGCCGGTCAGGCCACCCCGTGGCGATCCGCACTCGACGAGATCGCCCATGATCCCGAGATCGCTGCGATCGTTGACGGAGTTATCAAGGCCTCGGACCAGGTCCTCTCCCCGGTGCGCCGTTCGCTGGCCACCCAGTCGGTTGCGTCCCTGCCCTTCGCCATCCCGGCCGAGGCTGGCGAGGCGGCTGTGACCCGCGACGTTGCTGGCCCGGACGAGGCCGCTCTGTCGGTTCCCGGTATCGTTGCTGCCCAGCTGGGTGCACTCATCGACCTGACGCGCGCAGGCCTGAATATCGTTGCCAATCAGCCCACCGCGTTTGAGGGACACTCGCAGGGCGTGCTCGGCGTGGAGATTGCGCGTGCGTGGATCGCCGGGGACGAGGCCCGCGCCGCTTCCGTGTTCGCGCTCGCCCGCCTGATCGGCGCGGCTGCTGCCCGTATCACGCGTCGTGCCCGTGCCCCGCACGCGGGCGATGCGACCTACATGGTGTCCGTCCGAGGCGTGTCCGACGCACTCCTCGAGCGCATCATCTCCTCCCTGCCCTCGACCTCGCACCCGCTGTCGATCGCACTGCGTAACGACACCGACACCCACGTCGTCTCGGGAGCGCCCAACGACCTGGCGTCCCTGGTCGCCGCCATCGAGCGCGCCGCTGCCAAGGACAAGGCCGCGCACGATGCGCACGAGCGCGGCGGTCGTCCGCTGACCCCCGTATGCGAATACCTGCCGGTCTACGTGCCCTTCCACTCCCCCATGCTCGCCGACGCCCTCGCCCTCGTGGACGAGTGGGCCGCCCAGTGCGGTATTGACGCCGAGCTCGCCCACTCCCTCGCCGCCGCTGTTCTCACGACCCCCGTGGACTGGCCGGCTCAGATCCGCACTGCCACCGAATCGGGTGCCACGTGGATCGTCGACATGGGCCCCGGCGCCACGACCGTGCGCATGACCCGCGCCCTCGTCGAAGGCACCGGCGTCGGCGTCGTCGCCGCCGGAACCGCCTCCGACCGCGACAAGGCCGCGACCCCCGGCTGGGCCCCCGAGCCCGGCACCGACTGGTCGCACCTGCGCCCCGGCCTCGTGACCCTCCCCGACGGCAAGACCGTCGTCGACACCGCTTTCTCGCGCCTCACCGGCCGCTCCCCCGTCCTCCTGGCCGGCATGACCCCCACGACCGTTGACCCCGAGATCGTCGCCGCTGCCGCGAACGCCGGTTTCTGGGCCGAAATGGCCGGCGGCGGCCAGGTCACCGAAGAGGTCTACAACGAGAACCTGGCGGGCCTGCGCGCCCAGCTGCGCCCCGGCCACACCGCCGAGTTCAACTCCATGTTCCTGGACCGCTACCTGTGGAACCTGCAGTTCGGCCAGGCCCGCATCGTGTCGCGTTCGCGCGCGTCCGGCGCCCCCATTGACGGCGTCGTTGTCTCCGCGGGTATTCCCGAGCAGGACGAGGCCCTCGCCCTCATCGAGCAGCTGCGCGCTGACGGCTTCCCCTACGTGGCTTTCAAGCCCGGCACGGTCGACCAGATCCGCAAGGTCATCGCGATCGCCCGCGAGGCCGACCCGATCAAGGTCATCGTCCAGGTCGAAGACGGCCACTCCGGCGGCCACCACTCCTGGGAGGACCTCTCCGACCTGCTGCTGGCCACCTACGCCCAGCTGCGCGCCCAGTCCAACATCGTCCTGACCGTGGGTGGCGGCATCGGCACCCCCGAGCGCGCCGCTGACTTCCTCACCGGCGAATGGTCGGCCCGCTACGGCCGCCCGCCCATGCCCGTCGACGGCGTCCTCGTGGGTACCGCCGCGATGACCACGAAGGAAGCACACACCACCAAGGCCGTCAAGGAACTCCTCGTCGCCACGCCGGGCGTGCCCGACAACGACGAGCTCGGCGGCTGGGTCGGCGAGGGCGTGACCCGCGGCGGCATGACGTCAGGCCTGTCCCACCTGCGCGCCGACATGCACGAGGTCTCCAACGCAGCCGCCGCTGCCGCTCGCATCATCGCCGAGATCGGCTCCGACGGCGCCCAGGTGCGCGCCCGCAAGGACGAGATCGTCGAGATCCTCTCCCACACGGCCAAGCCCTACTTCGGTGACCTCGAAGAAATGACCTACGAGGCCTGGGTACGCCGCTTCGCCGACCTGTCCTACCCGTGGGTCGATCCCACCTGGCAGATCCGCTACCACGACCTGCTCCAGCGCGTCGAGGCTCGTCTGGCACCGGTGGACCACGGCGAGGTGGAGACCCTCTTCCCGACCGTCGAGGATGTCGCCGACGCGCACGCCGCCGCCGACCGCCTGATGGCCGCCTACCCGAACGCCGCGACCACGCACGTCACCCCCATCGACGCCGCTTGGTTCCCGGCCCTGTGCCGCTCCTACCCCAAGCCGATGCCCTTCGTCCCGATCCTGGACGACGACCTCATCCGTTGGTGGGGCCAGGACTGCCTGTGGCAGGCGCAGGACGAGCGCTACACCGCCGACCAGGTCCGCATCATCCCCGGTCCCGTCTCCGTGGCCGGCATCGACCGCGTCGACGAGCCCGTCGCTTCCCTGCTGGGCCGCTTAGAGGCCGCCGCGGCTTCGCGTCTGGCCGATTCCGGCGTGGTCGCGACGCCCGTCGCTTCACGCCTGGGCAACGGCAAGCCCGCCGCTACCCGCGAGGAATGGCTGCGTAAGGTCCCCTTCATCTCGTGGACCGGCCACCTCATGACCAACCCGGCCTCCATCCTCGACGAGGAGCGCGTCTCCCTGAACCCGACCGACACCGGAGTGGACATGGTCATCCACCTGGACACGGCGTGGGACAACGATCCGCGCGGCGCCGAGAAGCACGCGGTGCGCGAGCTGGTCTTCCCGCTGGTTCTGTCCGGCGAAGACGGCGCGGTCCCCGTCATCGATGAGGCCAAGCTGCCCCAGCACATGTACGCGATGCTCGCGGCCACCGCTGGCGTGACCTCCGTGTCCGTCGCCGGTGACACCGTGGACGCTCTGCCGGTCATGGTGCCCTCCTCCAAGTCGGTCTTCGGCGAGGCCCACTACTCCTTCACGCTGGCCCCCACCCTGGGCTTCGATCACGCCGAGGCCACGGGCGCTGCCCTGCCCGCCGACTACGAGTTGGCGGCCTGGGCTCCCGACGCCCTGCTCGGTCCCGCCTGGCCCGCGATCTACGCAGCCCTTGGTTCGGCCATCCACAACGACTACCCGGTCATTGAGGGCCTGCTCAACGCCGTCCACCTCGATCACTCGATCACCCTGGAATACACGCCCGAGCAGATGCTTCAGCGCGGTATCACCACGATCGACGTGACCAGCCACGTGGCCGCCGTCGACGAGTCCTCCTCCGGTCGCATCGTCACGGTCGCCCTCGAGCTGACCGCCAACGGTGAGCACGTGGGTTCCACGCAGGAGCGCTTCGCGATCCGTGGCCGCGCCACCGGCAACCGCGCGCCCTCCGAGGCCGCGCCCTTCGGTGGCGCGACCATCGAGGTCGTGGACACGCCCCGCTCGGTCCTGCGTCGCGTGAGCGTCAAGGCCCCCGACGACATGACGCCGTTTGCGATCGTGTCGGGTGACTACAACCCGATCCACACCTCCTACGCGGCCGCCAAGGTCGCAGGCATGGACGCGCCCCTCGTGCACGGCATGTGGCTGTCGGCCACCGCTCAGCACGCGGCCGAGGCTGTCGTCGCCGGTCAGGGCGGCGCTCAGATCGCCGGCTGGACGTACTACATGTACGGCACCGTCGACCTGAACGACGAGGTTGAGATCACCGTCGAGCGCGTGGGTCGCGTCGTCGGCGGCGGCCTGTCCCTCGAGGTCACCTGCCGTATCAACAAGCAGGTCGTGTCTCGCGCCTCCGCCTACACCTTCGCCCCGAAGGTCGCCTACGTTTACCCCGGCCAGGGCATCCAGAGCGCCGGCATGGGCCTCGACGAGCGCACCAAGTCCAAGGCGGTCGACGAGGTCTGGCGCCGCGCGGATGCGCACACCCGCTCGGCGATGGGCTTCTCCATCCTGTCGATCGTGCGCGATAACCCGACCGAGATCGTGGCGCGCGGCGTGACCTACCGTCACCCCGAGGGCGTTCTGAACCTCACCCAGTTCACCCAGGTTGCGCTCGCGACGCTGGCGATCGGCCAGACGGCCCGCATGCGCGAAGAGGGTGTCCTGGTTCCGGGCGCTGCCTTCGCGGGTCACTCGCTGGGCGAGTACGACGCGTTGGCAGCCTACGCGGAAGTGTTCCCCCTCGAAACCGTCCTCGACCTGGTCTTCCAGCGCGGTTCCACGATGCACTCGCTCGTGCCCCGCGATGAGAACGGCCGTTCGAACTACCGTATGGGCGCCCTGCGTCCGAACCAGTTCGGCGTCGATGATGCGCACGTCGTGGAGTACGTCGACTCGATCGCTCAGGCCTCGGGTGAGTTCCTCCAGATCGTGAACTTCAACCTGGCTGACCAGCAGTACGCGGTCGCCGGCACGGTCGCGGGCCTGAAGGCCCTCGAGGAAGACGCCACCAAGCGCGCCGCCGAGCGCGGCGGCAAGCGTCCCTTCATGTACGTTCCCGGCATCGACGTGCCCTTCCACTCCACCGTCCTGCGCAGCGGTGTGGCGGACTTCCGTACGAAGCTCGACGAACGCATCCCTGCCGAGATTGATCCCGCTAAGCTCGTGGGCCGCTACATCCCGAACCTGGTGGCGCGTCCCTTCGAGCTGACCCGCGAGTTCGCCCAGTCCATCCTCGACGTGGTTCCCTCCGACACGGTGCGCAACCTGCTCGAGACGGAAGGCGCGTGGGACGCGGCTCTGGCCAACCCGGGTGTCCTGACCCGCACACTGCTCATCGAGCTGCTGTGCTGGCAGTTCGCCTCCCCGGTGCGCTGGATCGAGACACAGCGCGTGCTGCTCTCGACCGAAGAAGCCGCCCCCGGCGTTGCTGGCCTGGGCGTCGATCAGGTTATCGAGGTCGGCCTGGGTGCCGCCCCGACCCTGGCTAACCTGGCATCCCGCACCCTGCTCGCCCCCGAGTTCGCGCTCTCGCGCGTGGATGTCTTCAACGTCCAGCGCGACGAGTCTCGCGTCTACGCGACCGATGTCGCCGTGATCGAGGACGATGAGGACGAGGAGATCACCCCGGAGGCTCCCGCCGCCGAGGCCGCTCCCTCGCCCGCTCCGGCCGCCGCCGTGGCCGAGGCTGCTCCGGCCCCCGCCCCCGCCGCTCCGACCGGCGGCCCCTCGGGTGCCGACGTCGCAGATTTGCCCTTCACGGCGTCCTCTGCGATTCACGCCCTGCTGGCGCTCTCCGCGAAGATCCGCATCGACGAGATCGGCGCCACCGACACGACCGAGTCGCTCACCAACGGCGTCTCCTCGCGTCGCAACCAGCTGCTCATGGACATGTCCTCCGAGCTGGGCCTGAACTCGATCGACGGCGCCGGCGAGGCCGATGTGGCCACGCTGTCTGCGACGGTCGACAAGGCTGCCAAGGGTTACAAGCCCTTCGGCCCGGTTCTGGCCGAAGCCGTCAAGGAGCGCACGCGCAAGCTGTTCGGTGCCGCTGGCGTCAAGGCGGGCCGTATCACGGAGCGTGTCACCGGAACGTGGCAGCTGGGCACCGGTTGGGCCCAGCATGTGACCGCCGAAATCGTCCTGGGCACCCGTGAGGGCGTCTCGACCCGCGACGGTGACCTGGCGACCCTGCCGCTGGATGCTCCGACGAACGCCGCCGGCGTCGATGCCCTCATCGATGCTGCCGTGGCTGCCGTCGCGGCCCGCGAAGGTATTGCCGTGTCCCTGCCCAGCGCAGGCGGTTCCGCCGGTGGCGGTGTCGTCGACTCCGCCGCTCTCGACGCCTACGCCGCGTCTGTGACCGGTGAGGACGGCGTCCTGGCCAAGACCGCTCGCACGATCCTGTCCGAGCTGGGCCTAAACGCTCCTGCCCCCACCGGCGAGGATTCCTCCGATGACGCGCGCGTCATCGACGCAGTTGCGGCCGAGCTCGGTTCGGGCTGGGTCGACCTCGTTGAGCCTCGCTTCGACGCCGCGCGCGCCGTCCTGCTGGACGACCGTTGGGCATCCGCTCGTGAGGACGTCGCCCGCTTTGTCACCGAAGGCACCCTCGCCGAGGGCGCGTCCTTCGTGGGCACCGGCCGCGCCGTGGCTGATCAGGCCTCGTACTGGGCGAACCGCCTGCGCGCCGAGGGCGATCACGAGCGCGCGGCTCGCCTGGAACAGATCGCGGCCGACGCGCTCTCCTCCTCGGACGAGCTGCCCTACGCGAACGACGTCGCGGTGGTCACCGGCATGACCCCCGCGTCCATCGGCGGCGCGGTCGTGGGTGGCCTACTTGCCGGGGGCGCCACCGTCATCGCGACCTCCTCGTCGATCTCCGCTGCGCGCCTGGCCTTCGCCAAGGAGCTCTACCGCACGCACGCCGCCGGCGGCGCGAAGCTGTGGCTGGTTCCCGCGAACCTGGCCTCCTACCGCGACGTGGATGCGCTCGTGGAGTGGATCGGTACCGAGCAGACCAAGTCCGTGGGCGCCGACATCAAGGTGACCAAGGAAGCCCTGGTCCCGACACTGTTCTACCCCTTCGCCGCTCCGCGCGTCTCCGGCACGCTGGCCGACGCGGGCGCTGCCTCCGAGAACCAGATGCGCCTGCTGCTGTGGAGCGTCGAGCGCTCCATCGCCGGCCTGTGCGCGATCGGCTCCGACACGCACGCCGACCACCGCCTGCACGTCGTGCTGCCCGGTTCTCCGAACCGCGGCATCTTCGGCGGCGACGGCGCGTACGCCGAGGCGAAGGCTTCCTTCGACGCGATCGCGACCCGCTGGGCAGCCGAGCCGATCTGGGGTTCGCGCGTGTCGATTGCTCACCCGCGTATCGGTTGGGTGCGTGGCACCGGCCTCATGGGCGGCAACGACCCGATGGTCGCCGCCGTCGAGGCTGCGGGCGTTCGTACCTGGTCGACCGAGGAAATGGCCGAGCAGCTGCTCGCGCTCTCGAGCGCCGAGGTTCGCGCCCAGGCCGCCAACGCCCCGGTGGACGCCGACCTGACCGGCGGCCTGGACTCCTCCATCGACCTGCGCGCCCTGCGCGCCCAGGCCGAGGCCGCCGCTCCCGAGGCACCCGCATCTGAGCCGGTCGCGACCGTCTCCGCGCTGCCCTCGCCTTCGCAGGTCACCGTGCCGCACGTCGAGCCGTCGCAGTGGGGTCACACCACGGCGTCGCTGGCCGACACGGTCGTCATCGTCGGTCACGGCGAGGTCGGCCCGTGGGGCAGCGCTCGTACCCGCGTGCAGGCCGAGCTCGGTATCCACACCGACGGCACCGTCGAGCTCACCCCTGCGGGCGTGCTCGAGCTGGCCTGGATGACCGGCCTGCTGACCTGGTCGGACACCCCCGTGGGCGGCTGGTACGACAAGGACGACCAGCTCGTCCCCGAGTCGGAGATCTTCGATCGCTACCGCGACGAGGTCGTGGCCCGCTCCGGCGTGCGCTTCTTCCACGACGACGGACCGCTGCACGACGGCTACACGCCCGAGTCGGCGATGGTCTTCCTGGACCGCGACATCACGTTCACCGTGGAGGATGAGGCCGAGGCCCGCTCCTACGCCGAGGCCGACCCGCAGTTCACCGTGGTCGAGCAGACCGCGTTCGGTGAGTGGCAGGTGACCCGCAAGTCCGGCGCACAGGTGCGCGTGCCTCGTCGCGCGACCCTCAACCGCCGCATCGGTGGCCTGTTCCCCACCGACTTCGATCCGGCTCGCTGGGGTATCCCGGCCTCGATGCTGGACTCGATCGACCCGATCGCCGTGTGGAACCTGGTCTCCGCCGTCGACGCGTTCGTGTCCGCTGGCTTCAGCCCCGCCGAACTGCTGCGCGTCGTCCACCCGGCGACCGTTGCTTCCACGCAGGGCACCGGCTTCGGTGGCATGCGTTCGATGCACAAGCTGTTCGTTGACCGCTTCCTGGGCGAGGAATACCCGCAGGACATCCTGCAGGAGACCCTGCCCAACGTCGTGGCTGCACACACGATGCAGTCCTACGTGGGCGGCTACGGCTCGATGATCAACCCGGTCGGCGCCTGCGCGACCGCCGCGGTGTCCATCGAGGAGGGCGTCGACAAGATCAAGGCTGGCAAGGCTGACTTCGTCGTGGCCGGCGCGATCGACGACATCCAGGTCGAGTCGATCGTGGGCTTCGGCGCGATGAACGCGACGGCGAACTCGAACGAGCTGCTCGCTCGCGGCATTTCCTCGCGCTTCGTCTCGCGCGCCAACGACCGCCGCCGCGGTGGCTTCGTCGAGGCGCAGGGTGGCGGCACCGTGCTGCTGACCCGCGCGTCGGTGGCGCTCGACATGAACCTGCCGGTCCTGGCAGTCGTGGGACACGCACAGACCTTCAGCGACGGCGCCCACACCTCGATTCCGGCGCCCGGACTGGGTGCCCTCGCGGTGGCACGCGGCGGACGTGACTCGGTCATCGCCCGCAACCTCGCTGAGCTCGGCGTGGGTATCGACGACGTGGCCTTCGTGTCCAAGCACGACACGTCCACGAACGCCAACGATCCCAACGAGTCGGATCTGCACACCCGCGTCGGCATGGCGCTGGGCCGCACCCCCGGCAACCCGCTGCTCGTCATCTCGCAGAAGACCCTCACGGGTCACGCGAAGGGCGGCGCCTGCGTGTTCCAGGTGGGCGGCATCATCGATGTGTTCCGCACGGGTCTGATCCCCGCGAACGTCGCGCTGGATTGCGTCGACGACGCGATGGAGCAGTACAGCCCGCTCGTGTGGCTGCGTTCCCCGCTCAACCTGTCCTCTCGCGGACCGGTGCGTGCGGCGTTCGCGACCTCGCTTGGCTTCGGTCACGTCTCCGGCTTCCTGGCACTGGTTAACCCGGCCGCCTTCGAGGCCATCGTGGAGCGCGAGGCCGGACGCGAGCGTCTCGAGGCGTGGCGCGCAGCATCGGATCGCCGACTGCGCAACGGCCAGCGTCACATCGAGATGGGCATGCTGGGCCACGCCCCGCTGTTCACCTCGGTGGAGGGTCGCCGTCTGCCCGACGATCCGGCTGCGGGCGCTGCGGGAGACGCGCACGAGGTCGAGGCCGCGATCCTGCTGGATCCGAATGCACGCCTCGGCGAGGACGGCTTCTACCACCTGCCGGAAAGCAAGTGAGCGATGCGCGGGCTCGGCGTTGACCTGGTCTCCCTCCCTGAGTTTGCCGCTCAGGTGAGGGAGCCGGGGTCGGCCTTCCTAGACGGCGTTCTGACGCCCAGGGAGGCCCGCCGGGTCCGCGCCCGCGCAGCCGCCACGTCCGGCGCTCAGCCCGGTTCCGCCCGCTATGACGAGGCCGTGGCCCGTCACGCGGGCGGCCTGTGGGCCGCAAAGGAGGCCTTCGTGAAGGCCTGGTCGTGTGCCCTCTTCGGTACTCCACCCCGCATTGGAGCCGACGACGTGGACTGGCGCGAGATTGAGGTGATCCACGACGAGTGGAGCCGTCCCGCTCTCGCGCTGCACGGCCAAGTCGCGGCTGCCTGCGAGGAATCGTTCGGGGTTCCTTCCTCATGGAGCGTGCTCGTCTCCATCAGCCACGACGGGACGTACGCCATCGCGCAGGTCGCGATCGTGGACGCGCCCGCCTAGGCGGCGTCGGACGGTTCGACTGCATCAGCGTCAAGAGGATCGAACGACGCGTTTTTCGTCGCATCGATACCGCCGTGGTCCACCGCCGAATAGTCAAAGCACGAGACAGCGTTTGTGCCCGGGTCCGAGGGTTCATCCTCGGACCCAACGTCTCCCTCCGGTGCAGCCACAGGCGTCAGGTCGCCTCCCGCCCCAGCAATCGGAGCGTGAAGCGCCAACTCTTCGTGCTGTGTGCCTGCTTCATCAGGCACACTATCCGTCCCTCCGTCCCGAGCAACCGCGTTCGTGTGCGTCTCGTTCGTGAGCTCGGGCTCCGATCCCGACCCCTGCGGCATCACCGCAGAACCCGGCCCAGACCTCGTCGAATAGGGATCGCCCTCCGTACCTCCCGCGGCTTCGTCGGTCGAATGCGATCCATTCTTTCTGAACTGGGAGGTTCCCCGCGCCAGGTCATGGCCGACCGAGGAGGCCCGGTAGACGATCGATGATCTGATCTGTCCCGCCCCGTCGACCCACCCGTTGGGAACGGGCCGGGCAACCACGACAACGGGATCGCCCTTACGGCAGCTGCGGAACACGTTAGAGGCGAGCGTGTCCCAGGTTTCCACGGTGTACCAGTAGGCACCGTCCTCCACGTAGGAAGCGTTGCCTGTGCGCGCATCCGTCGTGAAGCGCCATCGCGTGATCGCGAGCCGGAAGGTCGTCACGCAGATGTCACCCTTGACGTGCTTCATCGAGGGTTCTGACCCGATGCGGCCCCTCAGGGTCGTCGAAATATCCTGCATCGTTGCATCCTTTGTCTGGTCTGGCCGGCGCTGGCCGGATACGTCCAGGAAAGCCCCGCGAGGCATGTCCTTTCAAGCGCTCGCACTCCCCCTGTGGATAACGCACGTGCCACTTGCGGCCCTGTGGATAACCGGAATATCCCGATAGTCCCTGTGCACAGCGCTTCTCACGGCGGGCACGCCAGACATAGCAAAGCGGCGGCACCCAGCAGGGATACCGCCGCTCAGCGTTCAGATCAGGCCTCGGTGCCCTCGCCCATGGAGGGGATGCCCAGGGCAACGACCTCGCGCGCCACCTCGCGGGCACGCTCAGTCGTCACCGGCTCGGCCGGGAACAGCACGCGGCGATAGTACTCGAGCTCCTGGATGGACTCCAGGATGTCCGCCAGCGCGCGGTGGCCGCCATGCTTGTTGGGCGACTCCGCGAAAGCGGCACGGTACCAACGCTTGGCCAGTTCCTTGATGGAGGACACGTCCACCAGGCGGTAGTGCAGGTGGTCGATAACGGAGGGCATGTTGGCTTCGAGGAACATCTTGTCGGTGCCCACCGAGTTACCCGCCAGGAGAGCCTTCCCCTGCTGGGGCACGAAGCGCTTGATGTAGGACAGGACTTGCTCGGTCGCCTCCTCCATCGACACGGCGCTCGTCTTCAGGTCATCGAGCAGCCCGGAGGACGTGTGCATGTTGCGCACGAAGTCGTTCATGTTGTCGAGGGCTTCGGCGGGCGGCGTGATGAGCACGTCCATGCCGGGGTCGACAATCGTGAGGTCGCCGTCGGTGATGACGACCGCCACCTCGATGAGGGCGTCACGCTGGACGTCCAGGCCGGTCATTTCGCAGTCAATCCAGACCAAGGGGTCTTTCAGAGTTTTCACGCCTTCTATGGTAGTGCGCTCTGGGTCATACGGTTGGGTGGGTCGCACTCACGGTGGCCACTACTACACTAGGAGGGTATTGGAAGGAGTTCTCATGACCGCTAGTTCTCACGTGACGACACCGAAGGACATCCGTCAGGCTGCGACCGCCCTGGAGGGGGTGGCCGTCCGCACGAACCTGGATCGTTCGGAGCGCCTGTCTACCGAGGCCGGCGTCGATATTTTGCTCAAGCGTGAGGACCAGCAGAAGTGCCGTTCCTTCAAGGTGCGCGGTGCGTACGCGCGGATGTCGCTGCTGTCCCCCGCCGAGCGCGAGCGCGGCGTCGTGTGCGCGTCGGCGGGCAACCACGCGCAGGGTCTGGCCTATGCCTGCGCTCACCTGGGCGTGCGCGGCACCATCTACCTGCCGTCGAATACTCCCCGCCAGAAGCGCCGCCGTATCGCGACGATTGGTGGGCAGTGGGTCGAGCAGGTCATCGTGGATGGCACGTTCGACCGTGCCAATGCCCTGGCTCAGGAGGCCGCTCGCGCGACGGGCCGCACCTACGTCCATCCTTACGACGATCCGTTCACGATCGCAGGTCAGGGCACGATCGGCGTCGAGCTCGAGGAGCAGATGCCCGAGGACACGGCGGCGGTGCTCGTTCCTGTGGGCGGCGGCGGCCTCATCGCGGGTATCGCGACGTGGCTGCGCGCGAACCGCCCAGAGGTGAAGATCATCGGCGTGGAGCCTGCGGGGGCAGCGTCGATGCACGCGGCCCTCGAGGCGGGGCAGCCGATGTCCCTGGCGAAGGTCGATCCTTTCGTGGACGGCACGGCGGTGGGCCGCGCGGGCTCGCTCCCCTTCCACATCGCGTCACAGTTCGTTGACTCCGTGCTAGTCGTACCCGAGGGCGCAGTGTGCACGGAGATGCTGGAGCTCTACCAGTCCGACGGCGTTATCGCCGAGCCTGCTGGCGCTCTCGCGTCCACGGCCGCGCACGTGTACCTGACGGATCCCGCGGATCGCAAGGCCCTGCTCGGCCGCTCCGACGGCGCGATTGTCTGCGTCGTGTCGGGCGGTAACAACGACCTGACGCGCTACGCCGAGGTCATGGAGCGTTCGCTGCGCCACGAGGGTCTGCGTCATTACTTCCTCGTGACCTTCCCGCAGCAGCCGGGCATGCTGCGTGTCTTCCTCTCGGATGTCCTGGGTCCCGCGGACGATATCGTGCACTTCGAGTACACGAAGAAGAACAACCGCGAGCTCGGCCCCGCGCTGGTGGGCATTGACTTGTCGAACCCGGATGACATCGACGGGCTTCGACACCGCATGGAGGCCTCTCCCCTGCATGTCGAGGAGCTACCGCTGGATTCGGAGATCACGCGACTCGTGATCTGAGCGCGTCACGCATAGCGTCGGAGAGGGGCGCGGTTTCGGGGACGAGGCCGTGGCCCCTCTCCCCTTTTGTCTGTCCCTGGGCGCGTGGCTGGCTTGGGAGCCGCCTGGGTGGCCGCTGCGTACATGCGCGCGGTGGCGCGCCGCGTGGTGACTGCGGGGTCCGTTGGTGATGGGAAATCAGGCGGCGAGGGTGACGGGGCGGGTGACGCGCACGCGCACCGAGGGTGTGGAGTTGAAGCGGTAACCTTCGCCGCGGACCGTGGAAATGAGGTCGGGCAGGATGGAGAGCTTCTTGCGCAAGCGGCGGATGTGGGCGTCGACGGTGCGGGAGTCGGAGCCGAGGTCGGCATCTGCCCAGACGGAGGCGAAGAGTTCGTCGCGGGTGACGGAGCGGTCGGCGTTGGCGGCGAGGTGGGCCAGGAGGTCGTGTTCCTTGGCGGACAGGCCGGCGTCGCGTCCGTCGAGGGTGACCTGTCCGCGGTCGATGTCAATGTCGATGCGGGAGGAGCTCAGTCGCAGGCCGGCGAGAACGTCGAGGAATTCCTCGTAGGAGGTGGGGGTGTCGTTGTCAGCGCGGACGGAGGCGGCAGGGGTGTTGACGAGGGTCATGAGTGTATCCGATTCTTCGGGGCCGCACTCCCACTATCGGCGTGGGTATATCACTGCGGCGGTGATTGACAGGGGTATCTGGGGCGTCAATCACATACACATTCGCGACATCATGCCACCGCAGGGGCAGCACATGGGGTTCGCGAAGGTCGTCATGCCTCTAGTTTGTCGGACGTATTCACTCCGGGCAACATGATGTTCACAGAATGAGATTGTGTAACAGCAGGTGTTCACGGGACAGACGGAAAGGGGCGGGCCCGTTGGGCCCGCCCCTCACCTATCGCCTAGGAGAACGCTCAGCCCTCCAGGCCGCGCTGGGCACGCACTTGCCGAGTAGCAGAGACAAGGTTGTCCAGCGACGCCTTCGTTTCCTCGTAGCCGCGGGTCTTGAGGCCGCAGTCGGGGTTGACCCACAGGCGCGAGACCGGCACGGCGTCGGCGGCCAGGCCGATGAGCTCGGCGAGCTCCTCGGTGCTGGGGACGCGGGGGGCGTGGATGTCCCACACGCCGGGGCCGATGCCGTGGTCGAATCCGGCCTCGGCGAGCTCGGGGACGACCTCCATCTTGGAGCGCGCGGCCTCGATAGACGTCACGTCGGCGTCCAGGCCCTTGATGGCGTCGATGATCTGGCCGAACTCGGAGTAGCACAGGTGCGTGTGGATCTGGGTGTCGGGTCGTACCGAGGAGGTGGCCAGGCGGAAGGATCCCACGGACCAGTTCAGGTAGTCGGCGTGTCGGTCGGCGTCCAGGGGCAGGAGCTCACGCAGGGCGGGCTCGTCGACCTGGATGGCGGCGATGCCGGCTGCCTCGAGATCGGAGACCTCGTCGCGCAGGGCCAGGCCGATCTGGTCGGCGATCTCGCCGAGCGGCAGGTCGTTGCGGGGGAAGGACCACGCGATGATCGTGACGGGACCGGTGAGCATGCCCTTGACGGGCTTGTCGGTGAGCGACTGAGCGTAGCTGGTCCACCCCACGGTCATGGGCGCGGGACGCGAGACGTCGCCCCACAGGATCGACGGGCGCGTGCAGCGCGAACCGTAGGACTGCACCCAGCCGTTGCGGGTGGCCGCGAAGCCGTCGAGCAGCTCGGCGAAGTACTGGACCATGTCGTTGCGCTCGGCCTCGCCGTGGACGAGGACGTCCAGACCCAGCTCCTCCTGGAGAGCGATGACCGAAGCGATCTCCTCGCGCATGCGAGCCTCGTAGTCCGCGTCGGAGAGTTCGCCGCGGGCGTTGGCCGCACGGGCCTTGCGAATCTCGGTGGTCTGCGGGAACGATCCGATGGTCGTCGTGGGCAGCGGGGGCAGGTGGAGACGCTCGGTCTGGGCGGCCTCGCGCTCGAGGTAGGGCTCGCGGGCGCGATCGGCGTCGGTCAGAGCGGCCGTGCGGGCACGGACCTCGGGGCGCACGACGCCGGGGGCGGCGGCGCGCTGCTCGAGGACGCGGGTGGCTTCGGCGACCTCGGCGTCAATGGCGTCCCATCCTTCGTCGAGGCCGCGAGCCAGAGTAACGACCTCGAGAACCTTCTGGTCGGCGAAGGCGAGCCAAGCATGCAGGTTTGCGTTGAGGGTCTCGTCGTCCCAGGTCTCCAGCGCGGTGTCGTGGGGCACGTGCTGGAGCGAGTTGGAGGTGGCGACGGTGACGCGCGTGGCTCCCAGGGCCTGTGCGGCCTTCAGGGTCTCGCGCAGCTGGGCCAGGTCGGCGCGCCAGATGTAGCGGCCGTCGACGGCGCCGACGACGAGGGTGACGCCCGACAGGTCCGCGTCCTTCGGCAGCGAGCCGCGCAGCGTGTCGACGTGGAGGGCCTCGACGCCCGTCTTGGCCAGGGCAGCCACCGCGTGGGAGGCGTCGCCGTAGGGGGTGGTGAGCAGGATCTGCGGACGGTTCTGCGAGGCGGCCAGGCGCTCGTAGACGCGAGCGGCCAGCTCCCCCAGTTCGGCGCGGCTGCGCGAGAGGTTGTCGGAGGTGAGGGCCGGCTCGTCGAGCTGGACCCACGGGGCGCCCGCCGCGTGCAGCGAGGCCAGCGCCTCCTCGTACGCGGCCACTGCCTCGTCGATGCGGGTGAGCGGGTCGAAGTCGGGGGTGGCCGGGTCGGCCTTGGCCAGGGCCAGGTAGGTGACCGGACCGACCAGGACGGGACGGGTCACGTAGCCCCACTCGCGGGCGTCGGTGAAGCGACGGGTGATCGTGTCATCAGCGAAGCGCAGGGGCGTATCGGGGCCGATCTCGGGAACGAGGTAGTGGTAGTTCGTGTCGAACCACTTCGTCATCTCTTCGGGGCCGACCTTGTCATCGCCGCGGGCGAGCGCGAAGTAGAGGTCGAGGCCCTCACGGCCGGCGAAGCGCGGCGGGATGGCACCCAGGAGGATGGTCGCGTCCAGGACGTGGTCGTACAGGGAGGGCGCGTCGGCCAGGGAGGCGTCGGAGGGGTTCAGGCCGAGCTCTACGAGGCGCGCGAGGTTCTCCTTGCGCAGATCGTTGGCGGCCTGGATTAGCTCGGCGTCGGTGATACGCCCTGCCCAGCGGGCCTCGAGGGCGCGCTTGAGCTCACGGCCGCGGCCGATACGGGGATACGCCAGGATCGTGGCGGTGGGGAACTGCGTGGTCGCAGCGGACATGGTTTTCTCCTTGGGTGTGCTACTCGTTCGGCGTGCGCGGGCGGGGCCCGCACCCTGCCGCAGGGTGGATGGTGGTGCGCTTAGGCGCGGGTATCGGGGGTCGAGGCGCCGGGACGCAGCGAGTCGGGTGTGACTCCCAGCAGGGCCAGGATGTCCAGGACGGGCTTGGCCTTGTTGAAGGTGTAGAGGTGGACGCCGGGCGCGCCAGCATCGAGGACGGAGTGGAAGAGGCGCGAGCCGAAGACCGCGCCGAACTCGTCGCGCGCCTCCTGGTGCGGGTAGTCCGACAGCGTCGTCAGCAGGTATTCGGGGACCTCGATGCCGGTGAGGTCCTGGACGCGACGCAAGCGAGCCGGGTCGGTGGCCGGCAGCAGACCGGGCACGATCGGGATCGTGACGCCAGCACGGCGGGCGCGTTCGACGAAGGAGGCGTAGACCTCGGCATCCCAGAAGAGCTGGGTGATCGCGAAGGATGCGCCTGCAGCCTGCTTGACGAGGAGTCGCTCGACTTCCTGCGCGGGCGTAGTCCCGGCGGCGGGATTACCCGCCGGGAAGGTGGCCACCGCAATGGTCAGCGGCTTGAACGCGGAGCGCAGGGCCTCGCCCGGATGGGCATCGCAGCGGCGCTTTTCGACAGTGCGGATGAGGTGGATGAGCTCGGTGGCGCTGCCGACACCGCCTGGCCCGGGCTCCCAGTCCTCTTGCCCCACCGGCGGGTCACCGCGCAGAGCCAGGAAGGTACGAACACCGGAATCAAGGTAGTCGTAGACGGTGGAGACAACCTCTTCGGTCGAGTTACCCACGCAGGTCAGGTGGGCAATCGGCTGAATCGGGGTGTCACGCACGAGGCGGTGGACCGTCGAGCGGGCGTTGGAACGGTCCTTGCCGCCGGCACCATAGGTAACGGACATGAAGTCGGGGCGCACGCGCAGCAGCTGATCAACCGTGTTCCAGAAGGGCTCCTCCAGGGAGGGCTTGCGCGGGGGCATGACCTCGAAGGACAGGAGCGTGGGCTCGTGGTCGTGGGTGCAGGGACAGGCGTATTCGTCGTCGGAGAAGGGCACGATGTAACTCTCGTGTTGCGGCTAGCCCTCACGTGGGTGCGCATCGGCGCGGGTTTTGGGAGTGGGGTCAGCCTAGGGAATGGCGGACGTCGGCGTCAGCTGCACATTCGGGCACGAATAGACCCGCACATGCGACGGGTGATGTTCGTTCGTGCGTTCATGCCCCCAGTATGTCCGCCTTCGCGTGGGTGACGCACAAGGGGTCCACGGAACGGGAGTTTGTGACAGCGTCCATCTCATGTCGACAGTGAGGATGATGGTCATTCGTATTGGCTGTGCCCCACGAGGCTTCACATCGTCGCACGGCCTGTGAGCGTGCTAGACACGCCCGCAGCGAGCTGCACTCGGAGGCGCAGGCCTACCCCACCCGCATCCCACGGGTCGGACTGTACTCCCCAGCCGCGGTGCTGCACGGGATCGTATCCGAAGTTCCGCTTGGGCCCCGCGGCACACTTCATCCAGCGCGTTCGCGGATAGGTTATGCGCATACGGATAGGTTATGCGCATACGGATAGCCTATTAACCTATCCGCATCGTCGTAACCTATCCGCATCGCCGTAACCTATCCACATGCGCGAGGCAGCCCCGCAGCGCACACCCGTCATCACGAGGACTCACCAGCGTTATCGGCACCCCGGCTGGTCAGCTCTTGAACTGCACCCCTGAACCTGAGCGCCCATACCGGGCCACGCGTTGGCCCACGCGTTCGACCACGCGTTCGCCCACACGCTGGGCATTTGGGGCTATTCATAACCCCACGATGAAACAGCCACCTTCAATGTTGATTTTCCCGCACCAGCAAGCCGAAAAGTCAGCACAAAACCAACACGTTTTGTCCTTTAACCCACGTTTTGTCGTTTAACCCGAGATGACTGTACGCAGTGGGACGATAGAGCTGCCTCCACGGTACCGCCCCGGGACACCTGTATTCCTGCCGGGGAGCGGTTCCGATGAGAGGAGGTGACTGGGCAATGGCTAAAGACCATCGCTAGCCTCGACGGCGGCGAGGTTGTGACAGGAAGCAGAAAGCCCAGATCGCTGTAGCAGTGATCACGACACTGCCGCAGCTGATCTGGGCGATTGCATTCCTGCTTAGCACCCTGATGGGGAGCTAAGACCATCCCGGAAACCGGGGAGTCGAACAGCGGCAACTGTTCGGCTCCCCCCATTATGCCACGCTGCTCCGGTTCGGGCGGCCACATAGCGACCAACAAGATGCTTCGTCGCGGGCCCCGCATCACAAGCTGGCGCCTCCGACAGGACTCGAACCTGCAACCTCGGGATTAGAAGGCCCTTGCTCTATCCATTGAGCTACGGAGGCGTGGCGCGGTGCGCCGCCTGCAAGACTAGCGGAGGTTAGCGCGCCTTTCCACTGCCGCGCCCAAGCAGGAACGCGAGGAGCGGGAACAGGAGCACGGACATCGCGCCAGCAACAACCAGCAGGGAGGCGAGCCACGAGGGCAGGACGCCCGTCGTGACTCCCAGCTCGGTGACGGCAACGATGATGGGCAGGCCCGTCGCCCCGTACAGGCCAACGCGCGTCGCGTCCGTCCAGTCGACTCGTTCGATCGATCCATAGAAGCGTTCCATCAGGACGATGGGGACGCCGCGCACCACGAGAATCGCGCCAACGAAGGCGACGAGCAGGGACGGGTAGCCCGCGACGGCGCTCAGCGAAATGTTCATGCCCGAGGTGACGAAGAACAGCGGAATGAGGAACGAGAAGCCAAGCGTACGCAGCTCCCCCTCGACCATCGTGAAGTTGCCGGGTGCCAGCGCCCGCACGATGATGCCGGCAGCAAACGCGCCGAGCACCATATCCAGTTCCATGACCGCAGACAGGGCCATAAGGCCGGTGAGGACAACCATGACGACGCGCATGAGTGTCTTTTGCGAGGTCTGCGCTCCGTGCAGGATCGTCCGCCCGAACGCGGGGTGCTTCAGGATGAAACGCGTCGGAAGGGCGACGGCAACGACCGATGCCACCGCGAACACGAGAAGAATGATTGCCGACGCCCAGGGGCTACGGGCGGAGAGGAGCAGCGACATGGCAATAATGGGGGCGAGCTCACCAACGGCACCGTGAACGAGGACGGCCTTGCCGATCGTGGTCCCCATGACGCCGGCCTCCATGAGGATGGGCAGGAGGGTGCCCAGCGCCGTTGAGGTCAGCGCGATCGCCAGCGCGATGTACGTCGCAGTGGCGACCCCCGTCGTTCCCGATGCGGCGACCGCAACCCACGACACGGCCAAGCCGATGCCGAAGCACACCAGCCAGGTAAGCAGCGAGCGCCGACCTGCCCGTCCGTGCACCTCTTGTACGTCGATTTCGGTGCCCGCGATGAGGAAGAGCATGCCCATGCCGACCTCGCGGAACAGGGAGATCGGCTCGGTGACGGATGCCAGTCCGAGAACGTTCGGACCGATAATCACGCCGAAGATCAGGAGCCAGACGACGTCCGGCACACGCTTGTGGGTGAGCGACGAGAGCAGGGGTGCGACGGCTGCCGCAGCGGCAATCAGGAAGAGGGAGACGATGGCGTCCTCGGTACCTCCGGTGGCGGATGCAGCGACGAGGCCGTGGCCCACTCCCCCGCTCATAGTAAGGATGGTCGTCGGTAGGCTCATGTGCGTTCCTTCTCGGGTTCTCTCATGGGGCGTGCGCCGACGATCGCAGGGGCCGACGACTCACACTCGGGGATTGCGGGCATGACAAAGGCCCGGGACGACAAGTCCCGGGCCCGTGTGTGGAAGCGAGGTCAGCCCTCGACGTCCAGGAGGCCGTTCTTGTAGGCCTTGGCCAGGCGGCGGGGCACGCGGATCTCACGGCCGGCAACCTTGACGGTGTTCAGCTCGGTAAGATCAGCCTTCCAGGTAGACCGGCGGGTGCGGGTGTTCGCACGGGACATCTTGCGCTTGGGAACTGCCATGTCTTACCGCTCCTCTTCTTTCTCGACGACTATTCTGATCGGTGCGCCACGCGGGCGCACGGCGACAACCCGACAAGACTACCACGAACAGCGCGCTGAAGCACATTGCGTTGCCTTCCGCGCCTGCGATCCTGGTTACAGACGGACGGGTGCGAGCTCTCGGTAGACTGGGCGCATGCCCGTTCTTCGCACGCTCGCCTCCGGTAGGCTCCTCACCCACGAGATTGAGATTAAGCGTTCCCGGTTTATCACGACGCTCGCCAGGACGGATACTCCCGAGGAGGCGCGCGAGCTCATCGACGCGGTCAAGTCCGAGCATCCTCAGGCGCGTCACAACTGCTCCGCATACCTCATCGACCCGCCGGATGCCGCCCCTTTGCAGCATTCATCGGACGACGGTGAGCCCTCGGGCACGGCGGGCACACCCATGTTGGAGGCCCTACGCGCCTCCGATACCTGGAACGCCACGGCAGTCGTCACGCGTTACTTCGGCGGCATCCTCCTGGGCGGAGGAGGCCTCGTACGTGCTTACTCCACGTCCGTGTCCGAAGCCGTTGCACAAGCTCCCATCGCCTACCTGGTCGGGCGCGACGTCCTCGAAACGCACCTCAGCCCCGGGGACGCAGGCCGCATCGAAGCCGAGCTGCGCGCGCGAGGAGCCGCGATCGTCGACACGATCTGGGGCGCGGACGTCACGCTACGCATTGCGATCGATCCGAGCGACCGAGACGCCATTGACGCGTGCCTGGCCCAGGCCTCGTCCGGTGTTGCAAAGTTTCGCTACGTGGAAACCCGTCGGGTTGAACTAGACGAGGATCCGACCAGGGTATGACAATTCAGGGGTACACCTGCCTATGGAAGGACCCCTCATGGCTCGCATTGCCTCCACCGTTGCCGATCTGATCGGCGGCACCCCCCTCGTCCGCATTAACCACGTGGCCGGCGACGGCGTCGACGTGGTCGCCAAGGTCGAGGCCTTCAACCCCGCGTCCTCCGTGAAGGACCGCATCGCCCGCTCGATCATCGACGCAGCCGAGGCTGCGGGCGCCCTCGCCCCCGGCGGCACCATCGTCGAGGCCACCTCCGGCAACACGGGTATCGCCCTGTCGATGGTGGGTGCCGCTCGCGGCTACAAGGTCGTCATCGTCATGCCCGCCTCGATGTCCGTCGAGCGCCGCGCAATCGTGCGCGCCTTCGGCGCCGAGCTGGTCCTCACCGACCCGAAGGGCGGCGTCTCCGCCGCCGTCGCCGAGGCCGAGCGCATCGCATCCGAGCGTCCCGGCGCGATCATCGCCTCCCAGTTCACCAACCCTGCGAACCCGGCCGCCCACGTGGCGCACACCGGCGAGGAGATCTGGGCCGACACCGACGGCCAGGTCGACGTGTTCGTCGCCGGCGTCGGCACGGGCGGCACGATCTCGGGCGTCGCGAAGGTCCTCAAGGAAAAGAACCCGAACGTGCGCGTCATCGCCGTGCAGCCCGCTGAGTCTCCCCTGCTGACCGGCGGCACCCCCGGTCCGCACGGCATCCAGGGCCTCATGCCTAACTTCGTGCCCGAGACCTACGATGCTTCCCTGGTGGACGAGGTCATCTCGGTCGAGACCGCCAAGGCACTCGAGTTCGCTCGCCGCGCGGCCGCTGAAGAGGGCCTGCTCGTGGGCATTTCCTCGGGCGCTGCCCTGGCTGGTACGGCGGCCGTCGCCGCCCGTCCCGAGCTGGCCGGCAAGAAGATCGTCACGCTCCTGCCCGACACGGGTGAGCGTTACCTCTCGACCGCGCTGTTCGCCGGCCTCGAGGACTGATCTGCCGCAGTTCACGCGCTAAGGTGGCCTCGGATGGAATATCCGGGGCCACCTGTGCGTTCCCGACCCAGACGACCATCCAGGAGGACCGAAGTGAAGCTCACCGTACGCGCCCTGTCGAAGACCCTGTCAAGCGCCCTGCCCGCCAAGGCGCTTGGGCTCTTCCGTGAGGACCTCGTCACGGCTCAGCGCCGCGACCCCGCGGCCACGTCCGCCCTGGAGATCGCCCTGACGTACCCGGGCGTGCATGCCCTCTGGACCCACCGCGTCTCCCACGCCCTGTGGGCACACGGCGCCCGCACCCCCGCACGCGTCCTGTCTTCCATGGCCCGCGCCGTCACCGGCGTGGACATCCACCCCGAGGCCACCATCGGGCGACGCGTCTTCATCGACCACGCGACGGGGGTCGTCATCGGACAGACGGCCGAGGTCGGCAACGACGTCGTCATCTTCCACGGAGTCACTCTGGGCGGCGTCGCCATGACTCCGGGTAAGCGTCACCCCACCGTCGGAGATCACGTGATGATCGGCGCCGGCGCGAAGGTCCTGGGCCCCATCACCGTGGGTACCGGCGTCAAGATCGGCGCGAACGCCGTCGTCGTCAAGGACGTACCCTGCGGGAACGTCGCGATTGGCGTGCCCGCGCGCCTGCTCCCCAAGCCCGAGAAGGACACGCGCGACCGCGACCTGATCGTCGATCCCAACTACTTCTTCGAGGAGCCCGCCCTCTACATCTGAGGGACGTTCGCCCTCGTCACCGG
Organism: Pauljensenia sp. UMB3104; assembly: GCF_030217285.1. Taxonomy (NCBI): domain Bacteria; kingdom Bacillati; phylum Actinomycetota; class Actinomycetes; order Actinomycetales; family Actinomycetaceae; genus Pauljensenia; species Pauljensenia sp. UMB3104. The sequence continues at coordinate 101,802 of NZ_JASONN010000007.1, forward strand.
TGGTCTGTGAGAATCCGTTCACGAACCGTGACAAAGTGAGCGCCCTCACCTATAGTTGGTTTATGGAAGCTCGAACTCTACATGCCCCACTGGACGCGTTGTCAGCGGCGAATCGCCCCCAGGGTATTGAGATCGCCACGCTCACGACATTCGACATCCCCGCGCTCGCGGTGCTCACCCTCGAGGCGTACGACGACGACGTCACGCCTGAGGCGCTCATGGAAACCTCCGAGGAACTACGCCTGACATTCGAGGGCGCATTCGGAGCGACCACGGAAGACTCGTTCATCGGCGCGTGGGACGGGGGGACGCTCGTCGGGGCAATCCTCGTCGTGCGTGAATCCCCCTGGGATGATGCTCCCGACGGGCCTTTCGTGGTCGACCTGATCGTCGCCCCCGATTACCGCAGGCGCGGCATCGCGACAGCCCTCGTCTCCGAGGTCGCCACGCGCTGCTCGCAGTGGGGATTCGACTCTCTCGCCCTGCGCCTCGACAGGCGTCACGGCGGAGCCCGTGAACTTTACTCGGTGCTCGGATTCGAAGAGATCGCCTGACAAAGGGCGAGGAGTGCGAGCCTGTCGGCCCGCACTCCCCTGAGGCGTGTTCGCGCGCTCAGCGCTGGCAGGACGGACACCAGAACAGGCGTCGGTTCTGCATGAGCGCCTCGCGGATCGGCGTCCCGCAATGCAGGCACGGCCGGTCCGTACGGTGATACACGTACCAGCGCGAGGCCTCCTCGTCCCCCTCGATCGGCGGATTGGGGGCCTCCTCGGGATCCATCGTGTCCAGGCGACCGGCGGCCAAGCCGCGGTTCATCAGGTCACAGATGAGGACCCAGAGCTCACGCAGGCGCTTGATCGAAATATTCGCGCCCTTACGGTGCGGCGAGATACCCGCAAGGAAGAGAGCATCGGCGCGGTAGATGTTACCGACACCCGCGATGATCGACTGATCCATAACAATCTCGCCAATCGCGCGCTTCTTGGAATGAGCGACCTGGGCGAAACGTTCCATGGCCTCGGCATCCGAACGCGCCCCGGCATCCAGGGGATCCGGGCCCAGCTTCGACTCCGCCTTGATGCGTTCCTCATCCGTGATGAGATCGCAGCGGTTCGGTCCGATCAGGTCGGCGACCGCGTGGTCGTTATACACGCGTAGGCGCACGGCACCGACCGGCTCGGGCGGCTCCCACTCCCCTGCCTTGGACTCGCCGAAGCCCTCGCCCCAGCGGGTCTCAGAGTGGCCGTTCCACTCCCCCTTCGCGACGTTGGGGATACGGTGAGCGACACCGTGGCCCTCGTCGACGACGGTCTCATCGCCGTTGAAGCGCCACCAGCCGTACAGCCCCAAGTGGATGTGCACCCAGCGGTCCGGCCAGGGGGCGTCCTCACCGAGGATCGGCTCCCCGCTGCCCGCCGCGGCGCCCTCCAGGAGGGACACACCGGCCTCGTACGTCTCACCCGGGATGGGCGGGACGAACCCAATGAACATGTGCTTGCCGTGCACTCGCACCCGCTGCATGACCCACCCATCGAGGAGGGCTGCGGAGGACGCAAAGCGCCCCTGCGGGGACGAGGCCGAGACGATACCCCCGACGAAAAGCTCGTCGAGGGTACCGGCTAGGCGACGGACTGCATCGCCTTCAGGCATGCGACCTCACTTCTTAACGACGACGTTAACCAGCTTCGGTGCGCGGGCGATCACCTTGAGAGGCTCCGCGCCGCCGAGGGCCTTGACGATCGGAGCCTCAGCCAGGGCAGCCGCGACGAGGTCCTCTTCGGAGATCGAGGGGGCAACCTCGATACGGGCCTTCACCTTGCCGTTGACCTGAACGACGGCCGTGACCGTGTCCTCGACCAGCAAAGACACGTCCTCGACGACCGGGAAGGGCTCGCGAGCCAGCGAGGCCTCGTGACCCAGTCGGCTCCACAGCTCCTCGCACAGGTGCGGGGCGACCGGGGCGAGCATGAGGATCAGGGGCTCGATCGCGTCACGCGGGACGGCGTCCAGGCTGGTCAGGTGGTTGTTGAGGACGATGAGCTTGGAGATCGCGGTGTTGATGCGCAGGTTCTCGTACTCTTCGGTGACCTCGGCGATCGTGCGGGCCACGAGGCGACGGGTCTTGTCGTCCGAGGGCGCATCGGACACGGTGACCTCGCCGGTCTCCTCATCGACGGCGTTACGCCACAGGCGCTGGAGGAAACGCTGGGAACCGACGACCGCACGGGTCTCCCACGGACGCGAGAGGTCGAGGGGACCCATGCTCATCTCGTACACGCGGAAGACGTCGGCACCGTAGGCGTCGTACATCTCGTCGGGAGTGACGATGTTCTTCAGGGACTTGCCCATCTTGCCGTACTCGCGGCCCACTGGCTCGCCCTTGTAAGTGAAGCCGTTGGTCTCGTCGCCCTCGACCTCGTCGGCGGGCACGTACTGGCCGCGCGAGTCCGTGTAGGCGTAGGCCTGCACGTAGCCCTGGTTGAAGAGCGTGTGGTAGGGCTCGGAGTCGGGCACATGGCCCAGGTCGAAGAGGACCTTCTGCCAGAAGCGCGAGTAGAGCAGGTGCAGAACCGCGTGCTCGACGCCGCCGACGTACATGTCGGTGCCGCCGCTGACCTTACCCTCACGCGGACCCATCCAGTAGGCCAGGTTCTCCTCGCCGGCGAAACGCTCGGAGTTCGTCGGGTCGGTGTAGCGCATCTCGTACCAGCACGAGCCCGCCCACTGCGGCATCGTGTTGGTCTCGCGGCGGTAGCGCTTGGGACCATCACCCAGGTCGAGGGTGACATTCACCCATTCCTCGGCGCGACCCAGCGGAGCCTCGGGAGACGAATCGGCGTCATCCGGATCGAAGGTGCGCGGGCTGTAGTCGCTGACCTCGGGCAGCTCGACCGGGAGCATCTCCTCGGGCAGGGCGTGCGCCACACCGTCCTCGTCCCACACGATCGGGAAAGGCTCGCCCCAGTAGCGCTGACGGCTGAAGAGCCAGTCACGCAGGCGGTAGGTGACGGTGCCGTGGCCCAGGCCCTTGGAGGCCAGCCACTCGATCATGGCGGCCTTGGCCTCGTCCTTGGCCAGGCCGTTCAGGTCGATCTCGTCGTTCGCGGAGTCGACGGCCACGCCATCACCCGTGTACGCGCCGGCCTCAAGGTCGGGACCGTAGGGGTCGTCGGCGGGGCCGATCGTGCGCACGATGTCGAGGTCGTAGGCGCGGGCGAAGGCCCAGTCGCGGTCGTCGTGGGCGGGCACGGCCATGATGGCACCGGTGCCGTAGCCCCACAGGACGTAGTCGGCGACGAAGATCGGGATCTCGCGGCCGTTGACGGGGTCGATGCCGAACAGGCCGGTGAACACGCCGGTCTTGGTGCGCTCTTCGTCGGCACGTTCGGCCTCGGACTTGGCTGCGGCCTGGGCGCGGTAGGCGCTCACGGCCTCCTTCGGGGAGGCAGCGCCGCCCGTCCAGGCGTCCTTCGTGCCCTCGGGCCAGGAGGCGGGCAGGGTGAGGGCAGCCTCGTCGCCGGCGTCGCCGCCAACGGTTCCACCGAGGATCGGGTGCTCGGGAGCCACAACCATGAAGGTCGCGCCGAACAGCGTATCGGGGCGCGTCGTGTAGACGTCCAGGGAGTCGAGGGAGGCGCCAGCCTCGCGCGCGCCGGGCACGTCGAAGCGCACGGTCGCACCCTCCGAGCGGCCGATCCAGTTGCGCTGCATGGTGCGCACCTTCTCGGGCCAATTGATCGTGTCGAGATCATCGGCGAGGCGCTTACCATAGGCGGTAATACGCATCATCCACTGACGCAGATTGCGCTTGAAGACCGGGTAGTTGCCGCGCTCGGAACGTCCGTCAGCGGTGACCTCTTCGTTGGCCAGAACCGTGCCCAGGCCGGGGCACCAGTTGACGGGCGCCTCGGAGACGTAGGCGAGGCGGTAGGAGTCGACGACCTTCGCCTGGGCTGCGCGGTCCAGGGAGTTGTAGTCGGAGCCATCCTCCGGGCGGATCTCGCCGGACTCAAGCTTGGCGACCAGCTCACTGATCGGGCGGGCAGCGCCCTGGGAGCCGTCGGGTGCCGTGGCCTGCGGATCAAACCACGAGTTGAAGACCTGCAGGAAGATCCACTGCGTCCAGTGCACGTACTCGATGTCGGTCGTCGCAAACGAACGGCGCGAGTCGTGGGACAGGCCCATGCGGCGCAGCTGGCGGCGCATGTTCGCAATGTTCTGATTCGTCGTGATAGCCGGGTGCTGGCCGGTCTGGACGGCGTACTGCTCGGCGGGCAGGCCGAACGCGTCGTAGCCCATCGTGTACAGGACGTTGTCGCCCTTCATGCGGCGGTAGCGCGCGAGCGTATCGGTCGCGATGTATCCGAGCGGGTGCCCCACGTGCAGGCCCTTACCCGAGGGGTAGGGGAACATGTCGAGGATGAAGTAGGGCTTGCGGGAGGCCAGGGGGCCAGCCAGGTCGCCCGTGGGGTTGTCCGCGTAGAACGTGCCCAGTTCCTCCCAGCGGTCCTGCCACTTCGTCTCGATCTGGCCTGCGAGCTCAGCGGTGTAGCGCTGGGCCGGGGCACTCTGCGGATTTTCGCTCATCTGTGCGTTCCTCGCTTAACGATGGGTCGCGTAACAATACTCCCCACCAGGGTAGTTCACGCCCGCGCGCCCCGCCGGATGCGATGACCGTACGAAACGGACGCAAATAGGTGACAATAGTCGCATGAGCACTGTCTTCGACAACATCATCACGGGCGTCTGGCCCGGACGCTTCGTGTGGGCAGACGACCTGTGCGTCGCCTTCGCAACGATCGAACCCACCTCCCCCGGGCACGTTCTCGTCGTTCCGCGCACCTCCTACGAGGCGTGGACCGACGCCCCTTCCGACGTGGCCGCGCACCTGATGAAGGTGGCGCGCGCGATCGGCCTCGCCCAGAAGGCGGCCTTTGACGTCCCGCGCGCCGGCCTCGTCATCGCCGGCTTCGAGGTCCCCCACACGCACCTGCACGTGATTCCTCTGCGCGACGAGTCCGACGTGCTGCTCTCGAAGGCGGCGCCGGCCACCGATGAGGAGCTCGATAGCGCGATGACGGCGCTGCGTCAGGCTCTCCTGTCGGCAGGCCACGGCGCACACGTGCCCCCGTCGATGGGATCCGCTGCGCTCGCCTGAGTGCCATCGCTCCCCGCCTGTGCGCCCCACGAGGGCGCTCCCAGCCCACCCGGCCCCATCGGTCAGGTGGGCTGGGTCGTACCCGGGCCTCGTCAATGAGGATGCGTCAGGCGCAAACGAACCCGCTACAGGAGGTTCGCCCCGACGTCTTCAGTCCCGGACGATAATGCCCGAGGCCTGGGAGGGATCCAGGAGAAGCATCTGCCCATCGTCGAGAAGGACCGTCACGCCGTCGGCTCCGGTAGCGACGACAGCGATGCGAGCGCCGGGAACGAGGCCAATCTCCTCCCAGGCGCGAAGTGCCTCGGGGTCGCGGTCAGGCAGCCGGTCGACGATTCCCCCAGCCGCAGCGTCGAGTTCATCGAGAGGGCTACCGGCGAGGCCATCACTGGAGCCATCGGCACGCGGAATCGGATCCCCGTGGGGATCACGGGTCGGGTAGCCCAGCACGCGGTCGAGGCGATCGAGGAGCCGATCTGAGACAGCATGCTCAAGGATTTCCGCCTCTTCGTGCACTTCGTCCCATGAGAACCCCAGGGCCTCGTGCAGGTACGTTTCGAGGAGTCGGTGACGGCGCACCATACCCAGGGCGATCGCACGCCCCTGCGGGGTCAGACGCACTCTGCCGTAGCGCTCGTGCGTCACGAGGCCTTGGCGGGCCAGGCGCTGGATGTTCTCCGTCGCAGTCGAGGGAACGACGCCCATGTGTTCGGAGACATCCTTGGGCTTGACGCCGTCGCGCCCGGCTTCCTCGGCGCTCCACACGAGCTTGAGAATGTCCTCCACGACGGTGGAATACGCGCTCGACGCGTCCGACATGACGTTCCCCTTTCATCCGCGATCCCATTGTAAGTGTCCGAGTCTGCCCGCTCACTGCCCACCCCTGCGCGAGACTCGTTAACGTCAGTCCACCAGATTCACGCCACGCGTGCGACATAGGCCACGACACCCCTGGATAACTTGCGCGCAGCATGCCACGCCTGTATATTTATCTCTCGGTTGCAAAACCCCCGCGTCATTAGCTCAATTGGCAGAGCAGCTGACTCTTAATCAGCGGGTTGAGGGTTCAAGTCCCCCATGACGCACAGCTTTCCCGGCTCCGGCTGGCGAAAGTACCCCGCGTCATTAGCTCAATTGGCAGAGCAGCTGACTCTTAATCAGCGGGTTGAGGGTTCAAGTCCCCCATGACGCA
>NZ_JASONN010000077.1:0-415 GCF_030217285.1 Pauljensenia sp. UMB3104
CCAAATAATGATTTTCCTTTATGACCTCCTCAACAGCATGGGTGACCCAAAACAAGCCGTGAAAAAGCAAGCAAAACTCCCAGCCCCATACCCAGACGGCATGACAGTCGGTGACATCGCACAACAATTCGGATGCACTGAAGAAGATGCCCGCGAAATCATGGAAACGGTTTTCTACGTGGAATACAGGCCGGACGGGACACCGACTGTCCACCCGGAGGACTTCCGCAACTTTCTCGCGTTTGCACCAGATGAAGCAGTCGAACTTCTCGAAAAGGTGAGGAGGCGGGACTGATGGTCGAATCGCACGCAGACAGGCCGAGTAAGTACCGGTGGATTTATGACAACGATTGGGCCCCGCCTACAGGGAGATTGAACAGGAAGCGGTTCTTGAATGATGTGCGCGTGGATGACG
>NZ_JASONN010000078.1:0-413 GCF_030217285.1 Pauljensenia sp. UMB3104
GCGATGGCCTCAACTAGGCCCAGATGGGCGTCGCTGGTGACCAGGCGCACGCCGGTGAGGCCTCGGGCGACTAGGTCGGCGAAGAACTCGTTCCACGCCGGGCCGGTCTCGCTGGTGGATACGCGCACCCCCAGCACTTCGCGGTGTCCGTCATTGTTGACTCCGGTGGCAACTAGGACCGCGCACGAGACGACGCGCCCTCCTTCGCGCACTTTCATGGTCAGTGCGTCAGCGGCGACGAACGTGAAAGGCCCAGCGTCGTGGAGGGGGCGATGGCGGAACTCGTCCACGTGTTCGTCCAGGTCGGCTGCCATGCGTGAGACCTGGGACTTGGATAGTCCTGTGATCCCCAGGGTTTTGACGAGCTTGTCCATGCGGCGCGTGGATACTCCCGCTAAGTAGCAGTCAGCGAC
>NZ_JASONN010000079.1:0-413 GCF_030217285.1 Pauljensenia sp. UMB3104
CCTACGAGTTCATGTCCGGCACCTCGATGGCGACCCCGCAGATGGCGGGCGTGAGCGCCGTCGTCCTGCAGCGCGTTGAGAACGATCCGCTGTTTGCTTCGATGAGCGCGCGTCAGAAGATCGATGTCGTCCAGAACCTCATCATGGGAACGGCGACCCCCGTCGTCGACCCGCTCCAGGACACTGGCGCCCCGTACTCACCGCGCAAGCAGGGATCGGGCCTGACGAATGTCCTGGCGGCCACGACCTCGTCCGTGTATCCGACCGTGGTCGGCGCCCCCGAGCAGTCCCGGCCCAAGGCGGACCTGGGGGACGGCACGAAGGGGTGGCACTTCGACGTCACGCTGCATAACCTCTCGGGTGTTCCCGCCACCTACGAGCTGAGCTCGCAGGCCCTCTCCGAGATCGTCGAC
>NZ_JASONN010000080.1:0-410 GCF_030217285.1 Pauljensenia sp. UMB3104
ACGATCTCTTTGCTGGCAAAGTCGTAGACCGGAGCGAGGTAGGCCTTACCGAAGGAGAGCTTGAACTCGGTGACGTCGGTACCGAGTTTCTGCCAGGGCCCATCGGCCTTAAAGTCGCGGCCGATGATGTTGTCGAAACTTTGCCCCACGTCCCCCTTGTAGGAGTTGTACCTGTGGTACTTCGTTTCGCGGCGTATGCCGCAGCGCAGCCCCATTTCGCGCATCATCTTCAAGACCGTCTTATCGGCGATGCGCTCCCCTTCCTCAGCGCGCAGGCACATGGCGACCTGCCTGTGACCACACCCATTGGGGGTTCGTGAAAAGATCTGGGCAACCTTGGGCCGCAGATACACCCTGGTTGGCTGCTGGGGGTGAGCCAGCGCGTAGTAGTAGCTCGACCTGGCAAGACC
>NZ_JASONN010000081.1:0-408 GCF_030217285.1 Pauljensenia sp. UMB3104
GGCACTCCAGCAGCGCCAGAACTTGTATGAGGTTCCAGACTTGTAGGTGCGGGTTTTGCGTTGATAGTTCTTCCCACACGCGCCGCAGCAGATCCGCCCGGTGAATACGCCCGTGTTCTTTGACGGAGTGGCAGCCGGGCCCGCCTCACGCCTGTGCGCGATTTCTGCTTGCACCGCGTCAAACATCGCCTCATCAATGATCGCTGGGAGGGCTTGCTCGACCCAGTATCGCGGCAGCTCCCCGTCGTGGAAGGAGCGTGTGGGTGCTTGGATTGTGGGGCGGTACATTTTCTGTAGCATTTGGCAGCCCTTGTACCGCTCATTTTCGAGCATGCGACGAAACACGGACCCGTAGAACCGTCGCCCTCCCCGAGAGCGTTTACCTCCAGCATTGAGCATCGTCGCGGT
>NZ_JASONN010000082.1:0-402 GCF_030217285.1 Pauljensenia sp. UMB3104
AGCACGCTTCGCCTATCCTACTGTGTCCCCCCATCGCTTAAAACGATAAATGGTGGTACAGGAATATCAACCTGTTATCCATCGTCTACGCCTGTCGGCCTCGACTTAGGACCCGACTAACCCAGAGCGGACGAGCCTTCCTCTGGAAACCTTAGTCAATCGGTGGACGGGATTCTCACCCGTCTTTCGCTACTCATACCGGCATTCTCACTTCTAAGCACTCCACATGTCCTCACGATCATGCTTCTCTGCCTATAGAACGCTCTCCTACCATCCTATGGATCCACAGCTTCGGTGTTCAGTTTAGCCCCGGTACATTTTCGGCGCAGGGTCACTCGACTAGTGAGCTATTACGCACTCTTTGAATGAATAGCTGCTTCTAAGCTAACATCCTAGTTGTCT
>NZ_JASONN010000083.1:0-394 GCF_030217285.1 Pauljensenia sp. UMB3104
TGGTATGACCGGGCCGTTACTCAGCTGGGGTATCCGGGCTATAGGTTTCACGACCTACGTCACACCGGGCTAACTCTTTACGGGCGGGCGGGAGCAACTCTCGCCGACCTTATGGCGCGTGCTGGCCATAGCGACGTTGGTGCGGTAATGATTTATCAGCATTCGGCGGTGGAGCGGGATAGGGCTCTTGCTGCGCGGATGGAGAAATTGGGAGAGTGAGCAATCAACCGTTATTTACCTCCACCATTTGCATTTATGTAAGTGGTGGGGGTATAATAGTAGTGTTCGAACAAAGGAGGTGAACATGGAACACATAGGGGAAATCCTAGCGGGGATCGGAACGCTACTAGGAGGGATCGCAGCCCTCATTGAAGCCCTCCGCCCCCCGAAGGAC
>NZ_JASONN010000084.1:0-393 GCF_030217285.1 Pauljensenia sp. UMB3104
GTTTGCGCACGCGACGCAGCCTCACTAGCAGAACCCGCAAGCTTCGCCGCAGCAGTCGCTTTAGAATCCGCCTCAGACGCAGCCTTCTTAGCCGCCTCAACCGCGTTCTTAGCCTCAGGCAACTCACGATTAAACCGGTCTATTTCGTCGCCCATTTCGACCATGTCGCCGCGTAAATGCTCTGCACTATTTTTAGCGTCGTCAGCAGTATTAGACGCAGAATCCGCCTTGGTTTTGGCCTCCTCCGCAAGCCGTTTAGCGTTATCAGCCTGCGACGTCGCCACGACAACCGACTTTTTTACCTCGTCTGTTGCGCCTAACGCTTTAGCAAGCTCACCATCAACGCGGGCCTTCTCCGCCTCAAACTGGGAGGCTACCCGGTTAGCGTTCTCA
>NZ_JASONN010000085.1:0-392 GCF_030217285.1 Pauljensenia sp. UMB3104
AGGCACGGTCGAGGGCAGAGATGATGGACTGAACTTCGTTGTAGTTCCATTCGATGTTGACGTATGTCATGGCTGATTCCTCTCGGGTGACAGGGCGAAGAACTGTGTGAGGAGAGCCCACAATTGCGTGTTGTAGATGGGGTGGATGGGGATGTGTGGTCCGGTGCTGGGGGCTAGCAATGGGGCCTCGATCCGGTAGGAGGCGGCTGGCGTGATGAGGGTCGACAGGATGGTTGTCGGAACGAAGGAATCCTCGTCCGTGCAGTCCTCGCGGATCCAGGTGGTGTATGCCCAGCGTTGGGCCACGAGAGCCTGCGCGAAGGCGGAATCTGAGGGGCCGTAGGAGGAATAGTTCTCGAGGAGCTGGGCCGTCTCTTCGGTCATGCCCTGCT
>NZ_JASONN010000086.1:0-391 GCF_030217285.1 Pauljensenia sp. UMB3104
AGTTACCTCAGTAGCTCGCAAATAACCAAGAACATTCTTATCAACTTTTTTATATTTGAAAAGGCGATTAAACCCTTCTGTCATTTTACTTAAAGTCTTATTTAGGTCTTTTCCACTGACGTTTTTAATCGTCAGCGTCAAGAACAAAAATCGACCTTTTGGATAGCGTTTCATTGCTTCATTAACCACAAGCTCCGCTTGATAAGCATACTTCATTGACCGTCTCCAGTTACATATTGGACAAAGTTTATTTTTACAAAAATAAGATTGATAAAGTTTCTTAGTACCGTCCTGTTGTTCGATAAATTTCAAAACCTCTGCACATTGATAGACCCGTTCAAACGAACGATAACCCAATTTTTCCAAGCGACCCGCCAGCTCTATATTCTTT